>JAUXQA010000245.1 GCA_030683195.1 Rhodoferax sp.
GGCCTGTTGCTGCTGGTGCACGGCGAGGTGACTTCGCCCGACATCGACCTGTTTGACCGGGAGGCGGTGTTCATTGACACGCAACTTATTCCTTTGCGCCGGGATTTTCCGGAGCTGAAGATCGTGTTCGAGCACATCACCACCCGGGAGGCCGCGCAGTACGTGGCCGAGGCAGACCGCTTTACCGCTGCCACACTCACCGCGCACCACCTGCTGTACAACCGCAACGCCCTCTTCACGGGTGGCATTCGCCCGCATTACTACAGCCTGCAAGTTATGAAGCGCGAAACGCACCGCGTGGCGCTGCTGCAAGCCGCCACCAGCGGCTCAAATAAGTTCTTTTTGGGCACTGACAGCGCCCCGCACGCCGCGCACCTCAAGGAGCACGCCAGTGGTTGCGCCGGCTGTTACACGGCGCACGCGGCCATGGAGATGTACGCCGAAGCCTTTGATTCGGTAGCCGCTCTCGACCAGCTGGAAGCCTTTGCCAGTTTCAACGGCGCCGATTTTTATGGCCTGCCGCGAAACACCGGCACCATCACGCTCAAGCGCGAGAACTGGACGCCGCCCGAGAGCTTTGCCTACGGTGAAGCCGAACTCAAGCCCCTGCGCTCGGGTGAAGCCCTGCCTTGGAAACTGGTCTGACGAGCGCCTGAATCCAGGTCACCTCACGCAGCGCACCCAGCCGGGAACTCCAATGAACATCTTCCTGATCGACGCCGACAACCTCAATTCAGACGCTTGGGTCGACGAAGCGTTTCGTGTGCTGGAGGCGTCTGAAGGGCCTTTGCCTGTTCGGCGTGCTTACGGCAGTGCGGAAAATCTCAAAGGCTTGGCGGATGTGTTGCGGGCCTGGGCCGTGCGTCCTTTTGTTAACCTCGCCCTCACCAAAAACACCACCGACATTGCCCTGGCCGTGGATGCCATGGAATTCGCCTGCCAGACACCCCAACCCCGGATGGTGATCATTGGTTCGGGTGACGCCGATTTTGTGCCCCTCGTGGTGCGCCTGCGTGAGCGCGGCATACGCGTGGTGTGCGTGTCAGAGCGGAGCAAGATGGGGCGTGAGGCTGTCGCAGCCTACGACCGGGTGATTCTGGTGGGGCCGGAGCAGGGAGCGCTGCCGGAGGCGAGCGATCTGGCTGCATCGCCCAGGAAGCCGGTGTCCAAGAAGGCCGCAACAGTCAAAAAGCCGGCAACCCAAGCCGCTGCCAAAAAAGTCCCGACCAAAAAAGTGGCTGCTAAAACGCCGGTCGTCAAAAAAGCCGTCGACCTTCAAAAGCCGCTGACGCCGACGGAGTCGGCAGCCCCGGAAAGTGCAGCCAATCTGATGCCCCATGTAGACGTGGCCGCCATTTTGCAGGCCGTTCCCGCTTTGCAGGCAGGGCAACCGCAAGCGCTGGCAGCGGTGGCCAAGGCGTTGCTGGACGCCAAATTGCGCGGCAAGAACTTGACGGCAACCAAGTTACTGAAGAAATTTCCGCAGCAGTTTGTCTTGGCCCCGCCAGAAAAACCAAGAACCGTGCAGTACACCCCGCTGCAGTACTTGTCTTGAGTCCACCCGTCACCAGCGATCTGGCCACCATCGACTGGACTGCACCCTGGCTTTCGCCGTGGCAAAGCCGGGGTGAGGTGGCGGCCCGCCGCGTGCTTGCGGGTGTGGCGCAGGCTGCTGCCTTGAATGAGGCGGGCGCCGCGCCCGTCTGTTTTGTGCCGCAAAGCGAGTTGCCCGCTGGCGTGGCCTATGAAAAATACATTTTTGATAAAGGCCGTGTACCCACGCGGGATGGGTTGCATGACTTTTTCAACGGGCTGGTGTGGCACCGCTTTCCCTTGACCAAGAAGCGCCTGAACGAGTTGCAGGCAACGCAAATTGCCCGTACAGGCATCCAGCCCGAGCGGGGGCCGGCGCGCGATGCGCTGACGGTGTTTGACGAAAACGCCGCGCTCTTGCAGGCCCCTGATGCCTTGTGGGAGGCGCTGGTGGCCAAAGACTGGCAACGCCTGTTTGTGGACTTGCGCCCCCTGTGGCATGAGGCGCATGTGGTGCTGTTTGGCCACGCCTTGATGGAGAAGCTTGTTTTTGCCCGAAAGTCAATGACTGCCCATGTCTACAGGGTTTCTTGTGCCAGTCACTCCGTCCCCGACATCGACCGCTGGCTGGCCGATGATCTGACGGCTGACAAGTTGGCGAGCAAGCCGTTTGCCCATTTGCCTGTGCTGGGCGTGCCCGGTTGGTGGGCTGGCAACGAGGAGCCTGCGTTTTATGACGATGTGACCGTGTTCCGCCCGCCAAAAGCCAGTCGTGAGATCCCGACCCAATGGGTGACTGAATGCCCGTAAACTTGGTGTGCATTTGGCGCCTGAATCTCTTGTAATTGCCGCGCGCGCCCCTAATATCCGTCCCATTGGCTCAGTCGATTGAGCTGTTTTTGAAAGAAATCATGAAACGTATTCTCTTGTTTGTTATGACCAACCTGGCCGTGGTGGTGGTGTTGGGTATCGTGGCCAACTTGCTCGGCGTGAACCGGTACCTGACCCCCAACGGCCTGAATTTGGGCGCATTGATGGGCTTTGCACTGATCATGGGTTTTGGTGGTGCCATCATTTCGCTCCTTATCAGCAAGCCCGTGGCCAAGTGGTCGTCGGGCGTGCGCGTGATCAACGAGCCGCAAAACGCCGATGAAGCCTGGATCGTGGACACGGTGCGCAAGTTCGCCGACAAGGCCGGCATTGGCATGCCGGAAGTCGGTATTTTTGACGGTGAACCCAATGCGTTTGCCACCGGCGCGTTCAAGAACTCAGCCTTGGTGGCGGTCTCCACTGGCTTGCTGCAAGGCATGACCCGGGAAGAGGTTGAGGCCGTCATTGGCCACGAGATCGCCCACGTCGCCAACGGCGACATGGTCACCATGGCCTTGATTCAGGGCGTGATGAATACTTTTGTGGTGTTCCTGAGCCGGGTGATCGGTTATGCGGTGGACAGTTTCCTGCGCAAGGGTGACTCCGAAAACACAGGCCCCGGTATCGGTTACATGATCACGACCATCGTGTTGGACATCTTGCTGGGCTTTTTGGCTGCGATCATCGTTGCCTGGTTTTCACGTCAACGTGAATTCAGGGCCGATGCAGGTGCCGCGCAACTGATGAACCGCAAGCAACCCATGATCAACGCCCTGGCCCGCCTGGGTGGCATGACACCGGGCGAATTGCCCAAGAGCATGGCGGCCATGGGCATCGCGGGTGGCATTGGCAAGTTGTTCTCGACCCACCCACCGATTGAAGAGCGCATTGCAGCGCTGCAAAACGCCCAAGTCTGACCTTCTGACCTTGTCAGGGTCTCATCAGGAGGCAAGCCGGTATAGTTCTGTCCATGGAACTATCTACCTGGCTTGCCTTTTTTGCTGCCTCCTGGGCTATCAGTATTTCTCCCGGCGCGGGCGCGATTGCGGCCATGAGCGCGGGTTTGAACCATGGTTTTCGCCGGGGTTACTTCACGTCATTCGGTCTGGTGTTGGGCATTTGGACGCAAGTGATTGTGGTCGGGGTAGGCTTGGGGGCTCTGGTGGCGGCCTCCGGCTCTGCTTTCTTGGTGGTCAAGTGGCTCGGGGTGGCTTATCTGGTATGGCTGGGCATTGCCCAGTGGCGCGCGCCGGCCACGCCGATGGTGGCCAGTGCAGAGGGCGGCGCGCGGGTTACCCGTCGCTCCATGATCCTGCGCGCCTGGATGATCAATGCCGTCAACCCCAAGGGCACCGTGTTTTTGCTGGCTGTGGTGCCGCAGTTCATGAACCTGTCCCAACCGCTGTTGCCCCAGTACCTGGTCATTGCCGCGACGCTGGCGTTCACTGATTTGGTGGTGATGGCTGGCTACACCGTGCTGGCGTCCCGGGTGCTCGGTGCGCTCAAGTCACCGGCACACATTCGCGCCTTGAATCGCACCTTTGGCGGTCTCTTTGTGCTGGCCGGCTCCTTGCTGGCCATGTTCAAGCGGGCTGCATAAGCAGCCCTTAGCGCACCAGGCTTAACGCCAAGGCCTCTGCCACCCGAATCCCATCAACCCCGGCGGACAAAATGCCGCCGGCATAGCTGGCGCCTTCACCGGCCGGGTACAGGCCCCGGGTGTTGGTGCTTTGAAAATCTTCTCCCCGGGGGATTTTTAACGGCGACGACGTGCGTGTCTCCACCCCGGTGAGCACCGCATCCGGCATGTCAAAGCCCCGGATCTTGCGGGCAAACGCAGGCAGCGCTTCGCGAATGGCTTCAATCGCATAGCCGGGCAGGGCCGGGGTCAGATCGCCCAGGGTCACGCCGGGTTTATAGGAGGGCTCCACGTCGCCCAATTGACTTGAGGCTTTGCCCGCCAGAAAGTCGCCCACCAGTTGGCCCGGCGCGTTGTAGCTTGAGCCGCCCATGACATAGGCGTTGGATTCAAGCTGGCGCTGCAGCACGATGCCCGCCAGCGGGTGATGCGCGTGGCCCGCCGGGGCCCGGCTGTCCAGGTGCTCACCCAGCGCCGCATGAAACGCTTGGGCGTCGCTCGGATAGTCCTTGGGGTCGATGCCGACCACAATGCCGGCATTGGCGTTACGTTCATTGCGGGAGTACTGGCTCATGCCGTTGGTGACCACACGGCCTGGTTCCGAAGTTGCCGCCACCACGGTGCCCCCCGGGCACATGCAAAAGCTGTAAACCGAGCGTCCATTGTTGGCGTGGTGCACCAGCTTGTAGTCGGCGGCACCCAGGTTGGGGTGGCCCGCATGGCGGCCCCAGCGGGCGCGGTCAATCAGGCTTTGCGGGTGCTCGATGCGAAATCCAACCGAGAACGGCTTGGCCTCCATGGCCACACCGCGCTGGTACAGCATGGTGCAGGTGTCGCGCGAACTGTGGCCCAGGGCCATAACCACCCGGTCGGCCCGCAATTCTTCCACCTGGCCAGTGGCCAAGTGGATCACGGTGACACCGCGCACCTGACGTCCGCGCGGGCCGTCTTCAATGTGCAGGTCAGACACCCGTTGCTCAAAGCGAATCTCGCCACCCAGCGCGATGATCTGCTCGCGCATATTCTCCACCACCTTCACCAGTTTGAAGGTGCCGATGTGCGGATGCGCCTCAACCAGAATCTCGGCAGGCGCGCCGGCCTTCACAAACTCGTCCATGACCTTGCGACCCAAAAAGCGCGGGTCCTTGATTTGGCTCCACAGCTTGCCGTCTGAGAACGTGCCTGCACCGCCCTCGCCAAACTGGACATTGGACTCGGGGTTGAGCACATGCTTGCGCCACAGCCCCCAGGTGTCTTTGGTGCGTTCACGCACTTTTTTTCCGCGCTCCAGCACGATGGGCTTGAAGCCCATCTGGGCTAGCAAGAGCGCTGCAAAAATGCCGCAAGGACCGAACCCCACCACGATCGGGCGCAAGGCCAGGTGAGCGGGTGCTTGTGCCACCAAGGGGTAGCACATGTCAGGGGTGCGAGCGATGTGCGGGTGGGAGGCGTGCCGCGCCAGCAGCGCATCGACCAGGCTGGGGTCGTGAAGCGTCAGGTCCACGATATAGACCGCTAGCAGCTCGGGTTGTCTGGCATCGAAGCTGCGTTTGAATACCTTCAGTTCGGCAATGGCGGCCTCGCCCACGCCCAATGCCCGGGTGGCGAGTTGGGTCAGCGCGGCGATGGGGTGCGGCGTTGGTGTGCGGTCGGCCTCGGTTTCAGAAGGCGTGTCCGCAGCGCGGCGGGCGTCTGCCGGCAGGGCAGACAAGGGGAGTTTGAGTTCAGTCAGTCGAATCATGGTGGGCTCGTGTTTATCAAGCAGAGCCCCCGATTTTAGAAGCTCACGCATGGGCGCGAGCTTTTGTCTGGCTATCAGGCCGGCAAGAAACCTTCAACCGACAAATACCGCTCACCCGTGTCGTAGTTAAAGCCCAGTACGACCGCTCCAGCTGGCAGCTCTGGCAGTTTTTGGGCAATGGCGGCCAGTGTGGCGCCGCTGGAGATGCCCACCAGCATGCCTTCTTCGCGAGCGCAGCGGCGGGCCATCTCGCGTGCTGGCTCGGCATCGACTTGAATCACACCATCGAGCAAGTCCATGTGCAGGTTTTTCGGGATAAAACCAGCGCCAATCCCTTGAATGGGGTGGGGCGAGGGTGCACCGCCCGAGATGACGGGCGAGGCCACGGGTTCCACGGCGTAGACCTTGAGCTTGGGCCATTTGGCTTTCAAGACCTGGGCGCAGCCAGTCAGATGCCCGCCGGTGCCCACACCGGTTATCAGGGCGTCAATACCGTCCGGAAAGTCGGCCAGGATTTCTTGCGCTGTGGTGCGCACATGCGCGTCAATGTTGGACTCGTTCTCGAACTGCTGGGGCATCCACGCGTCTGGCGTGTCGGCAACCAATTCCATGGCGCGGGCAATCGAGCCTTTCATACCCTTTTCACGTGGGGTCAAATCAAAACTGGCGCCATAAGCCAGCATCAGACGGCGCCGCTCAATGCTCATGCTGTCAGGCATGACCAAAATCAGCTTGTAACCCTTGACCGCAGCCACCATGGCCAAGCCGACCCCGGTGTTGCCGGAAGTGGGCTCAATGATGGTGGCACCAGGCTTCAAGGCGCCGCTTTTTTCGGCGGCCTCGACCATGGCCAAAGCAATGCGGTCTTTGATGGAGCCTCCAGGGTTGCTGCGCTCGGACTTGATGAACACGTTGTGCCCTGTTCCAAACAGGCGGTTGATGCGAACGTGGGGCGTATTGCCAATGGTCTGCAGAATGTTGTCGGTTTTCATGGTCGGATCCTTGGGTGGTTGCAGTTGCCCTGATAATACGGGTGTGAAGCCTGCCAGACTGTCGCTGGTGCAATCTGGGAAACCAGGCACTGGAGGAACGTCCGGACTGCATAGGGCAGCGTAGCAGCTAACGGCTGTCCATTGAAAGCCCAGCGCGCAAGCGGTGGGTATAAGGTGAGGATTAGAGCAACAGAGACGAGCCGATTTAGTTCGGGTGAAACGGGCAATCTCTACGCGCAGCAATACCAAGTAGGCCAACGTTGACGGGGCCCCCGGAGTTGGCGGGTAGGTAGCACCGAGCTGTTGGGTGACCAACAGCCCAGATTAATGACAGTCACATGGGGAAAAGTCGAAAGACCGGCCCCCATGCACAGAATCCGGCTTATCGGTGGGCTTCACACTTATTCATGACAACAGCCCTTGCGGGCTGCTGACTTAACCTCGGGACATCGACATCCGTCCCAGCGCAAACACCGAGTTCGGCACATTGCTTTGCACGCTTGCCAGTTTGGGCTTCTTGAAAACGCCCCGGTTAGCCGAAGCAGGGGCTTCCACCCGCACGCCTTTGGCCAACTGTCCCAATACGAGGCTGCGCAGTGTGATGGACTGCATATAGTCCAGCATCCTGGAATTCAGCGAATCCCACAGGTCCTGAGTCATTTCCTGGGTCATGTCCTGGCCGGCGTTTTTGGCCAAGCGTTTACCTTCGTCGTCCGACGTGCCCGCGCTGCCTTCAACGGCGCTGATGATGTCGGCTACCGTGATGTTGTCGGCACGGTGGCCCAAGGCATAGCCTCCGCCGGGGCCACGGGTGCTTTCCACTAGACCGTGCTGGCGCAACTTGCTGAACATTTGCTCAAGATAGGATAGCGAAATCTGCTGTCGCACAGCAATGTCTGACAAAGGGACAGGGCCCAGTCGCTCACGCAGCGCTACGTCAATCATGGCGGTCACGGCAAATCGGCCTTTGGTACTGAGTCGCATAAGTCATCTCCTTTATCAATCACATCATGTGATTTGAACTTGACTATAAAGTTCAAATCACTTCGTGTAAATTCGTATTTAAAACAATTTCAATTCGAATTTTGCGAACAATAGGTCGCCTTGCCACTGCACTTACATCATGAACTTCAAACATTTGTACTATTTTTGGGTTACGGCCAAGGCTGGCGGCATCATGCGCGCGGGTGAGCAACTGCACACCACGCCCCAAACCCTCTCTGGCCAGATCAAATTGCTGGAAGAGTGGCTTGGCCGCAAATTATTCCAAAAAAACGGACGCCAGCTGGAGCTGACCGAAGACGGCCGTCTGGCTCTGGACTATGCCGAAAAAATCTTCACGCTGGGTGCCGAGCTGGAGGCGGCAGTTCGCCAGTCCCATGGTGGCAAGCGGGTGCTGGACTTTCGGGTGGGCGTGGCGGACTCGGTCGCCAAGTCGGTGGCGTACCGGCTGCTGGAGCCGGCGCTGGCGGTTCCGGAGCCCGTCAAGCTGATCTGCAGCGAAGGCAAGTTTGCTGATTTGCTGGCCCAACTGGCTCTGCATCGGCTGGATTTGGTGATTGCCGATGAGCCGCTGTCCCGGCGCATCAGCGTCAAGGCTTTCAATCACCCGCTGGGGCAAAGCACGATCAGTTTCTTTTGTGCGCCCGGGCTAAAACGCCGGCTTCAGGGTGAATTCCCGCGGTGCCTCAATGGCATGCCGATGTTGCTTCAAGGCGCTGCGGCCTCGGTTCGCCAGCAATTTGAGGGCTGGCTGGTACGCCATCAGCTTCACCCACTGATCATTGGCGAGTTTGACGACGTGGCCCTGATGAAGGCTTTTGGGCGCGAGGGGTCGGGTATTTTCATGGCGCCGTTCGTGCTGGAGGCCGAGACCATTGAGCAATTTGGAGTCGAGTTGATCGGCCGATCCGACGAGCTGGTAGAGGAGTTCTATGCCATCTCGGTGGAGCGCAGGGTGACCCACCCTTGCGTGGTGGCGATCACCGACGCAGCGCGGGGTCAGTTGTTCGTGACGCCTTAAAACCGCTCGTGCGCTTGCAGGTACCGCCACTGGCCGGGCAGCAACTGGGTCATGGAGACGCGCCCGATGCGCAGGCGTTTCATGCTCAAAATCTCCAGCCCCACGCGCTCGCACAAAAACGCAATCAGGCCGGGGTGCACGCCCTTGACGGCAAAGCGCAACTTGCTTGAGGTCTCGCTGGTGCTGTTGAGGCTGACCTTGACGGGGGGGAGTGTCTGACGATCCGAATCCAGCCCCTGGCTGAGCCGGCGCAAAACCCCGGGGGCTACCTCGCCGGCCACCTCGACAATGATTTCCTGCTCAATCACCCCGGCGTCTTCTTCGAGCTTGCGCAGCACACGCCAGTCTTGGGTAAACACCACCAGCCCGCTGGCGCCGGTTTCCAGGGGCACGGTGGCCGTGAGTTTGGCAAAGTGGCGCTTGAGCAAACGGGTGCCGCTGGTGTCGTCGGCTGCATGATTGGCAATTTGCAGTAGCTGCTGGGCGGGTTTGATCTTCTTGTTGGCTTCACCCAACTCCGCCACCGCGTCAAAGCCCGGTGGCTTGTGCAGCAAGAGCGTCACATCGGTGAGCTCCATCAGGCTGGCATCGCGGTCGATTTCCACCTTGTGGTTGGACACCCGGGCCATGGGTTCTTCGACCACCACACCGTTCACGCTCACCCAGCCGCCTTCAATGTATTGTTCGGCCTCGCGGCGCGAGCACGGCACCATTTCAGCTACGCGCTTGGCCAGGCGCTCATCGGTTCTGGGCGCGGCTGGCTGGTTTTTTTTGGAGAAAATCATGCTGGGGATGTTAACCGTGTGCCTGGCTTACCAACTCAGTGGATCGAGCTGATAGAAAGCCCGGAGTTCCTGGTACAGCGCCGGGTGATCCGTGGCCATGCGTTGCGCTTGCTCGAAGAACACCTCGGAGATCACCGCAAAAAATTCGGCCGGATCGGTTGCGCCGTAGTCGCTGAACAAGGTGTCCTCGCCACGCGAGGCCCGCTTCTGCAGGGTCTTGAACTCTGAGCCCAGCACCGCAGACCAGCGCTCGTATTGCGCGCGCCGCGCCAGTGCGGGTGCGCCGTTGGCACTGCCTGTGGCTTGGTCGAGCTGGTGGGCGAACTCATGGATCACCACATTTTGACCGTCATGGGGCGTGGCTGCGCCCTCCAGCGTGTCTTGCCATGACAGGATGACCTGCCCTTGCGACCAGGATTCACCCGACAGCACCCGGTGGCCGTGGTGGGCAACGCCCGCGTCATCGGTGTGCCCGCCTGGCACGACAAAGGGTCTCGGGTAGACCAGAATCTGGCTCAACCCGGGGTAGTAATCCGTTGGGCGGTTCAGGATCAACAGGCAGGCCTGGGCGGCAACCGTCACGCGGATCTCGTCGGTGATCTCCAGGCCATCACAGCCCACAAACGCCTTCTCAGCCAAAAAAACCTGGATGTGCCGCTTGAGCTGCAATTGCAGGTCGGCTGGCAACGCACGGAAGTAGGGCACCCTGCGTTTGAGGATGGCACGCCAGGCCGCCGGAAAAGGCCGGGCCCTGATCGCCCGGCGTTTGCGCTCCAGCAAATAGGGCTGTCCCATGAACCACGCCATGAGCAGCAGGGCCAGACAGGTGAGGATGAAAGCAGGCAACGGTCTGTCCCTTGAGTGAGTGGTCAACAGACCCCTAGCTGGGCATGCTCGCGGCTGATTTCAATAGGTGGCTTCCGCCAACCCGCATGACTCACAGCGTCTACGACCCCAGCAGCATCTCGGATTCAATGCGCGCCACATGCGCCATCAGCGAGCGCTTGGCCACGGGCCACAGGCGGGGCGGCACGTCGTCGTAGGCGCTCTGGACCCAGGTGTCCAGCGTGCCCTGGGGTTGGGCTTGCATGACCTTGATGATCTTGGCTTCGCGCTTGAGGCGGTGGGCTTTGAGGTGGGCGATGGCCTGGAGTGCCTCGCCTTCATAGCCGCCCATCACGTAGCCATGGGCCGGCAAAATGAAGTCGACGTGTTGCTCGGCGCAGGCCTGGGTCAGACGGTCCAGTGACTCCAGGTAGGCGGTCATGTCGCCATCGGGCGGGTCAATGACGGTGGTGCTGCCGTTCAAAATGTGGTCGCCACTGAACAGCAAGCCGTCTTCCTGCAACACCAGGCACAGGTGGTTGGCCGCGTGGCCGGGGGTGTGGATGACTTGCAGCGTGTGGTTTGATTTGAATGCTAAATCGACCTCCAGCCGGCAGCTTGTAAGGGTGAGTAGCTCATTATTCAGGAGCGATCTGTCCGGGGTGAACTCGCTGGCTGTACGGGCAGTGGGGGCGCTTGGCAGGCCCAGAATGGGTGGCGTGGCCTTGCCGTGCTGCTCGCACAGCATTTGCAGGGGCTTGGCACCAGGCGAGTGGTCTGCGTGCGAGTGGGTGCACACAATCATGCGGATGTCGCCGCCGGCGGCACGCCACAGTTTGTCGATGTGGTCGGGGTCGGCCGGACCGGGGTCGATGGCGATATAGCCCGTGTCGGGGTCGCCTACCAAGTAGCTGTTGGTGCCGGGTCCGGTCATGACGCCAGGGTTGGGGGCGGTCAGGCGCATGACGTTTTTCAGCAGGGCCACGGGCTGTTCGGTCTGCCAGTCCAGTGCGTGTTCGATCTGTCCGTCCGGGCACACCAGCGCCAACTCGCCATAGGGCTGCTCATGCTCCATGTAGCGGGCCTCGCGGCCGGCCAGCATGCCGGCACGGGGGCAACTGGTCCACAGGGGCTGCTCGGTGGCAGCGCACATCTGCAGCACGGCGTCCACCGTGGCATGGTCCAGCAGGCGCTCCAGGGTGCGAATGGTGGGGAAGATGATGAAAAACTCGCCCGCTGCATGGCGCGCCAGCGCGTCTGCCGGGCGAACCCACACAGGCTCAAATTGCTCGGCTTCGTCGGCCACGGGGGTTTGGCCTTCGGGCATGCGGGCCACCAAAAAAGGCACGTCAAAGCGGCGCGGCAGGTCGCGGTCGGTGATCCAGTGGGCCAGCACAAACACCTCGTGCGCCGCCAGGGTCAGGCCTTGAGCCTGGCACTGGCTGACAAACGGCGCGCTGCGATCCAGCGCGGCAATGTCGTGCTGGCTGGCGGGCGAGCCGTCCGCGTGGTGGGCCAGCAGCACGCCCAGTTCTTCAAAACTCTCCCGGATAGCCGCAATGGCCTGTGTCAGGTGCAGCTCGCTCTGGATGCTGCGCCGGCTGGCCTGTGCGTGGCTCCGGGCATCCAGCGCGTCCACGCCGCCGCCCGGAAACACGTAGGCTCCCGGTGCAAAGCTGGCCGTCATGGAGCGGCGCGTCATCAGTATCTCCAGCCCGGCTGCGCCATCGCGCAGCAGCAGCACTGTGGCTGCGGGTCGGGTGGGGGCGGGCGTGCGCGCGGGGTGGAGGTGTTGGTTGGGTCTGGACATTTTCGGATTTTGCGCTTAAAACTGGGTCATCCTGGCCGGGTTTTCTTTCTCGATCGGTCGGAGGTGTCCCGTCGGAGATATGGGGATAATTCATGTCATGCACATTCCGTTCACCAAAATGCAGGGCGCCGGCAACGACTTTGTCGTGCTCGACGAGACCCAAACGCGCTACGCCCTGACCCCGGCGCACTACCGTTTCCTGGCCGACCGCCATTTTGGCGTTGGCGCCGATCAGATTCTGACCGTGCGACCCTCGCCCGCACCGGGCATTGACTTTGAATACGTGATTCACAACGCCGACGGCGCTGAGGTGGAGCAATGCGGCAACGGTGCGCGCTGCTTTGCCCGTTTTGTCCGTGATGAGGGCCTGACCACCCAGGACACGATCCGGGTGCAAACGCTGGCCGGCGTGATCGAACCCCGGCTCACGGCAGATGGCCGCGTGACCGTGAACATGGGTCTGCCCGTGTTTGAGTTGCCCCAAATTCCCTTTGTTGATGCCGGTTTGGTGCCCCAAACGGCCGGTTTATGGCAAAAATGGCCTCTAGCCGGCGTATCCATTGCCTCAGATGCTCCTGTTTTAGTATCGGTGGTGTCCGTGGGTAACCCCCATGCCGTGCAGGTGGTGGATGACGTGGACACCGCCCCGGTGCTCTCGCAAGGCCCGCTGATTGAGCATCACCCCTGTTTCCCCCGCCGGGTCAACGCGGGTTTCATGCAGGTGCTGGACCGCAGCCACATCCGCCTGCGGGTGTTTGAGCGCGGCGCCGGCGAGACCCTGGCCTGCGGCTCCGGCGCTTGCGCAGCCGTGGTGGCAGGCATCCGGCTGGGCCTGCTGGACCACACCGTGGAGGTCCAGACCCGCGGCGGCAACTTGAGCATTTCCTGGGCGGGCATCGCATCGCCTGTGATGATGACCGGCCCGGCCACCTCCGTTTTTCGCGGCGAAATCGATTTACCTGACACCTTATGACCACCTCCTTCACCAACCCGATCACCGAAGACGATATTGCCAATTACCTGGCCAATACGCCCGATTTCTTTGAGCGCCACGCCGAGTTGCTGGCAGCCGTGCAGTTCACCAGCCCGCACAGCACCCGGGCCGTGAGCCTGCAGGAACGTCAGGCGGTGATGCTGCGCGAAAAAATCAAGGCGCTGGAGCAGCGCACCATGGACATGATCCGCAATGGCAACGACAACGTCGTGCTGTCAGACAAGCTCCTCAGGTGGGCGCGCACCTTGTTCATGGTGAGCGACCCTTGGACGCTGCCCACCCAGATGGCGCAGGAGATTGCCGAGCAGTTCTCTGTCCCGCAAGTGGGTATCAAGGTCTGGGATGTAATGCCCGCCTTTGCCCATGCCGACTTTGCCAACGGCGTGAGCGATGACGCCAAGCTGTTTGCCTCGTCTTTGATGGAGCCGTTTTGTGGCCTCAACACGGGTTTTGAGGCCATCAGCTGGCTGCCCGATCCGCAGGCTGTTGTATCGCTGGCGATTTTGCCGCTGCGCGTGGGCCCTGCCGGCAGCACGACGCCGGCTTTTGGCATGCTGGTGCTGGCGTCCCCCGATGCCGAACGCTTCAGCAGCGCCATGGCCACCGATTTTCTGCAACGCATTGCCGAGTTGGCGGGCGCTGCGCTCTCGCGCTTGCGCTAGGGTTTCTCCATGACTGCGGCCGAAGCCACTCCGGTCGGTGATTCGGCGCTGATTGAACGTTATCTGGAGCACGTGCGGGTTGAAAAACGCCTGGCTGCGCGCACCGTGGAGCTGTACTCACTGGACCTGCAGAAGCTTGGCGACTGTGCTGCCCAGATCCCTGTGGCACTCCTGCAGGTTCAAAACCACCACATTCGCCGCTGGGTGGCGCAAATGCACTCGGGTGGGCGCAGTGGCCGTGGCATTGCCCTTATCTTGTCGGGCTGGCGGGGTTTCTATACCTGGCTGGGCCGCGAAGGCCGTGTGCC
>JAUXQA010000247.1 GCA_030683195.1 Rhodoferax sp.
AGGTCTGAGTTCTTTGAGGTTCATGGGCAGGGGGCATCAATGACCCTCTGCTGTTGCCAGACCCAGCACATGCTGTGCATCCACACCTTGCTCCAGCGCCACGCGGGGAGTCTGGCCATCTAGGGCAGGGTGTGGGCTTTCCAGGAAAGCCAGCAGCGGCCAGCCATCGGTGGTGCCCAGCGCCTGCGACAGCGGCTGGAGGTGCGGAAACACAAAGGGCTCGAACTGCCAGCGCGGCAGCTTGAAGCCACGCCGCAGGTGCGAGACACCGATGCAGCGGCCAGCCTTGATCCAAGCGTTGATCGTCACGCGCGAGGCACCCGTCAATTCGGCGGCTTCGTCGGTGGTGATCATGTCGGCCGCCTGGATGCGCTCTCGCCGGTAGGCGGCACCCGAGCGCAGCAGCGCATCGGTCTGCGCTTCGCTGGCGTAAGGGTCGGCTGAAACAGAATGGCGTGTTGGGGTTTCACGGGCAACAGAGAGGGGGAAAGTCAGGGTGTTCATGTGTGTTCACGGATGCCCGCTGTTATGGCGCATTGCGCTTGTTGGCCTTGCTACTGCCAAAAAAACTGGTTGAACGAATGAGGCTGGAATGAGCGGTCGGAACTCTTCTTCCTGATTTGTTCTGACCGCAATCACTTCTGTTCAGTGCAGTCGGAATGGACGAAAGCACCTTTTCGACGAAAGCCTGCTCGGTCGGCAGGTAACGCGACGCGAATTCTTCATAGTGATTTCCGAACGGCTCTGTCGCCATGAGATCTGATGCATTCAGGCGAACAGAACGCACACGACGAGCGCCTGAAGGCAGATAACGCAACTCCGGATCTCTACCGCAGTCACCAACCAATATGACTTTGTTGACTGAAGCCAAAACAAACCTCTCTTGAAGTACCCATGCTGGGGGCAAAGGGCATGACCCATGGGAACAGGGATGTCGTCACTTTAGTCAATTTCGATACTTTTGTCAATTTCGTTAAGTTCGTTTTTCACCCAAGGTCAGGAACATCATCGATTCGTCGCATGTGCTTAAGGCCGTTGCGCCCAACAAGGAAGTGCTATCGGAATTCAGCACTTCCGTACGGCACATCGACCAAGGCAATCGGCCCCTCTGCCCGGCCACCGCCAGGCTCGCCTGCCTGGCCCGGCGCGCCCGTAAAATGCTGCGATGCATCAAATCCGCCACGTACAGCCCCTGCCCACGGTGACCTACCGTGGCGCCGGCCTGCCGCGCGGGTATTTCTGTTCGGTCACACCGCCTTGAGCGGATACGGGCGCCCTGCCTGGTTGCATGCCCGACAGCCCACCGCACCCGCGGTGGTCTCCTCTTTTCCCCTTTGACAAGCCCAGGCCTCACAGCCCCGGGCTTTCGCTTCATGTCACTCCAGAAAATCCAGCAGGACTGGTTCGCCAACGTCCGCAACGATGTGCTCGCCGGCCTGGTGGTCGCGCTGGCGCTCATCCCGGAGGCTATCGCCTTTTCCATCATCGCGGGCGTGGACCCGAAGGTGGG
>JAUXQA010000249.1 GCA_030683195.1 Rhodoferax sp.
ATGAGGTGCTGGCGCGGCTCAAGCCCTGGCTGGAGGATGGCGCCCGCCACAAGTTGGGCCAGCACGTCAAGTACGACCGCCACGTCTTCGCAAACCATGGCATCGAAGTGCAGGGCTACGCCCACGACACCATGCTCCAAAGCTATGTGCTCGAAGTCCACAAGCCCCACGGGCTGGCGAGCCTGGCGGAGCGGCATCTGGGGCGCAGTGGCCTCAGTTTTGAAGACTTGTGTGGCAAGGGCGCCCATCAAATCTGCTTTGATCAGGTCGACATCGCCAAGGCTGCGCAGTATTCCTGTGAAGACTCGGATATGACGCTGGACGTGCATTTGGCGCTGTGGCCACAGCTCCAGGCTGACGACAAGCTCAGGTTCATTTACGAGCTGGAAATCGCCAGCAGCGAGGCCCTTTATCGCATCGAGCGCAACGGCGTGTTGATTGACGCGCCTACGCTGGCCGCGCAAAGTCATGAACTGGGTCAACGCATTCTGCAACTGGAGACGGAAGCGCAAGAGTTGGCCGGCCAGCCTTTTAATTTGAGCAGCCCCAAGCAAATTGGCGAGATTTTTTTCACCAAGCTCGGCCTGCCCGTGGTCAAGAAGACGGCCACCGGCGCACCCAGTACCGACGAAGAAGTGCTGGAGAAGCTGGCCGAGGACTACCCCCTGCCCGCCAAAATTCTGGAGCACCGCGGCTTGGCGAAGCTCAAGGGCACCTACACCGACAAGCTGGCCCAGCTGGCGCACCCGCGCACGGGCAGGGTGCACACCCAATACGCGCAGGCCGTGGCCGTGACAGGGCGCCTCAGCAGCAACGACCCCAACCTGCAAAACATACCGATCCGTACCGCCGAGGGCCGGCGCGTGCGTGAGGCCTTTGTAGCGCCACCAGGCTGCGTGATCGCCAGCGCCGATTACAGCCAGATCGAGCTGCGCATCATGGCGCATATTAGTGGCGATGCGGCGCTGCTGCTGGCGTTTCATGACAACATGGACGTGCACAGGGCCACGGCCGCCGAGATCTACGGCACCTCTACTGATCAAGTGAGCAGTGAGCAGCGCCGCTATGCCAAGGTCATCAACTTTGGACTGATCTACGGCATGAGTGCCTACGGCCTGGCCCGCGCTCTGAGCATTGACAACACCGCCGCCAAAAACTACATCTAACGCTACTTTGACCGCTACCCCGGTGTCAAGCTGTACATGGACCACACCAAACAAATGGCAAAGGCCAACGGGTATGTGGAAACCGTCTTCGGGCGGCGCCTCTATCTGCCGGAGATCAACTCACCCAACGGCCCGCGCCGCAGTGGCGCCGAGCGTGCCGCCATCAACGCCCCCATGCAGGGCACGGCAGCTGACCTGATCAAGCTCAGCATGGTCAAGGTGCAGCAGGTACTGGACGACGAGAAGAAAGGCACCAAAATGATCATGCAGGTGCATGACGAACTGGTGTTTGAAGTGCCGCAGGAAGAAGAAAGCTGGGTCCGCCATGAAATTCCCCGCCTGATGGCCGGCGTGGCGCACCTCAAGGTGCCTTTGCTGGCCGAGGTGGGTGTGGGGCTGAACTGGGACAAGGCGCATTGAGGCGACCAGCACCAGGCAGAAACTGAATTTGCTATTAAATTTGTATGTGGTAAGGCAATGAATACGACGGCCAGAGGCTGGATTGTTATAAATTGCACGAAGTATGAGTTCCAAGTGCCTGTGGGGGCACTGCAGGCCGCTGCCTCGGCATTGATCTGGGTCGCAAGGGCAACCCCACCATCAAGATATTTTTAGCCGTGGTTCGTGGGGCTGGCTTGCACCTGAAGGTAAGTTGCGAGCTTTTACAACCCGCGTCACCACTGACACCATGAATGGCCCACTGGCAAGGCCTGGATGAAATTAGACGGAGTGGTGACGCATGCACGCCCACCGACCCCTCGCCGCAAAATGGCTGAACCACTTCACGACTGCATTTATTGTGGGCTGTGAACATGTCATTCTTGTTACGAATAGTCAACAGCATTGTCATTGTGACCAGCTTCTGACAAGAACCGCTTAAACCGCTCTTGCCCCAGCTAGATCTGCCCAGAATCGGGTTGAAAAGCCAATCGTCCCCTGACGTGCTGGAGCAGCTTCATCTGGAGTTGCACGGGAGGAGTTGAGGTTGACATTCAACCAAAGGTCCACAGTCGACGCCAACTGATGACAGTTGCCGAAGTTGCGAATGTTTTGGCTCACCCATCAAATATTGCGGGACTTGAGGCGGTTCCGGAATTGGTTGGAGTCGGATTCAGTGAAAAGCTCTGCCCAGACCTTTAAGTATCCCATCAACAATGAGGCAGAACGGCGGCGATCCAAGCCGAATAGGTCAATCAGCATTGAACTCAATATTGGTTCGGCGAAGTCCGACTGCTACTCGCACCGAGCGGCGCATCAGCGAAAAAGATGACTTCAACTGCCCGCCATCCGTTATCGCCTGGATTGGCGATCGGTGCCTACATGACGCAAAAAAAGAAAAACCGCGCTACCTAATAGATAGCGCGGTTTACTTATGTATCAATGGTGCCCGGGGCCGGACTCGAACCGGCACGCCTTGCGGCGGGGGATTTTGAGTCCCCTGAGTCTACCAATTTCACCACCCGGGCATGCTGTAAAACAGAGCCTGAATTATGGCACAGTGTGGGCTATGAAATACCCAACTATTGAAGATTCCATCGGAAAAACACCCTTGGTGAGGCTGCAACGCATCGGCGCTGCAGAAAATGCTGCACGGGGCACCGTTATTTTGGGCAAGCTTGAGGGCAACAACCCGGCTGGCTCGGTCAAAGACCGCCCGGCCGTCTCGATGATCAAGCGGGCCGAAGAGCGAGGCGATATCAAGCCCGGTGACACCCTGATTGAGGCCACCTCGGGCAACACGGGTATTGCCCTGGCGATGGCTGCGGCCATCAAGGGCTACCGCATGATTCTGATCATGCCGGAGGACTTGTCCATTGAGCGGGCGCAGACCATGAAGGCGTTTGGCGCCGAGTTGATCCTGACCCCCAAGAGTGGCGGTATTGAATATTCGCGTGACCTGGCCGAGCAAATGCAGCGTGATGGCAAGGGCTGCGTGTTGGACCAGTTTGCCAATGCCGACAACCCTCGCGTGCACTATGAGACCACCGGCCCCGAAATCTGGACAGACACCAAAAAGCGGATCACGCACTTTGTCAGCGCCATGGGGACGACCGGCACCATCACCGGCGTCTCCAAATTTTTGAAGGAAAAAAATCCTGATGTGCGCATCGTGGGCGTTCAGCCCAACGAAGGTTCGCGCATTCCCGGCATCCGCAAATGGCCTCAGGAATATTTGCCCAAGATTTACAACCCCGCCAACGTGGACGAACTGATTTACGTGAGCCAGGAGTCGGCCGAAGAGATGTGTCGGCGGCTTGCACGCGAAGAGGGCATTTTTGCCGGCATCTCTGCGGCGGGCGCCTGCTGGGCGGCGCAGGAGATTGCCCGGCGCGAGACCAACGCCACCATCGTGTTTATTGTGTGTGACCGGGGCGATCGCTATTTGTCCACCGGCGTGTTTCCCGCCTGATTGAAAACCATGACCCATTCATTTAAATTTTGCCCGCATTGCGCCACACCGCTTGAATTTATCGCCCAACTCGAAGACGGCGGCGCCAAGGAGCGACTGCGCTGTGTGGCCTGCGGATTCACCCACTGGAACAACCCCACGCCCGTGCTGGCCGCCGTCATTGAGTACGAGGGCAAGATTTTGCTGGCGCAAAACGCAGCATGGTCGGGCAAGATGTTTGCACTCATCACCGGTTTCATGGAGGCAGGCGAGACGCCGCAAGGCGGAATCGAGAGGGAAATCGCCGAAGAAACCAGCTTGGAGACGACGGAGCTGAATCTGATTGGCGTCTATGACTTCCAGCGCATGAATCAGATCATCATCGCCTACCACGCGGTGTGCCACGGGCAGGTCAAACTCTCGCCCGAACTGGTGGACTACAAGCTCTTTGGGTTTGACGAAGTGAAGTGCTGGCCGGCTGGTACCGGCTACGCGCTGGCCGATTGGTTGCGCTCACGCGGGCATGAGCCGCAATTCATAGAGTTTCCCAAGCGGCGGTAATGCCTGGCTCTCTAAAATCACGCCAACTTTCTGGAATACTGATGCAAATTGACAAAGAAATCGACACCCGCGGACTGAATTGCCCCTTGCCCATCTTGAAGGCCAAAAAAGCCTTAGCCGACATGGAAAGCGGTCAAACCCTGCGGGTGATTTCAACCGATGCGGGTTCCCTGCGTGACTTTCAGGCGTTTGCCAAACAGACTGGCAACGAGTTGATTGAGCAGGAAACAGCAGGCGCTGACTTCATTCACGTCATGCGCCGCCGTTAAACCTCACCCCAGGCGTGCCAACTGGTCTTTCAACTTGGCCAGTGTGGCGACGAAATCACCCATGCGCTTGCGTTCCTGATCAATCACGGCAGCGGGCGCGCGGGCTACAAACGCCTCGTTGCTCAGCTTGCCCTCGGCTTTGACGAGCTCGCCTTCCAGGCGCACAACTTCTTTGGT
This sequence comes from Rhodoferax sp., assembly GCA_030683195.1. Lineage (GTDB taxonomy): Bacteria > Pseudomonadota > Gammaproteobacteria > Burkholderiales > Burkholderiaceae_C > Rhodoferax. The sequence continues at coordinate 4,563 of JAUXQA010000249.1, forward strand.
CAGTCGGGCGCGCTCGGCGTCGACATCAATCGCCATGTGCAGGCAAATGCGGGCTTCGCCCACGACCGCCACTGGGGCACCTTGGGCCGCGGCAGCCCAGCTGGCCTCGTCGTCAAACACGCGCACTTCATTGAGCTTGGCCAAGGCTTGCAGCACGGGTGCAGATTGCTTCAAAAAGCTCTCTTCGTCGGCCTGACTTGCCACCACAAACAAGGGCAGTCGGGTGGCAGGTGACACGTTCATCTCTCCGCGCAGGTTGCGGCAGGCATCAACCAGTTGCTTGAGCTTGCCAACGTGGGCCAAGGCCTCCACGTCAATGCGCCCGGGCTGGCTCACAGGGTAGGTCGCAATGGAGACTGACTCGCCCGCGCGCCCCGCTACCGGGGCGACCTTTTGCCACAGTTCTTCTGTTACAAAAGGAATCACGGGGTGCGCCAAGCGCAGGATGGTCTCTAAGGTGCGGATCAGGGTGCGGCGCGTGGCGCGCTGCTGGGCCAGGCCCAACTGTGGGTTGGTGTGGTCCCGGCCTTGCTGA
>JAUXQA010000250.1 GCA_030683195.1 Rhodoferax sp.
TCGGGCAATATCGTGGTAATTCTGAGTGGCGATGATTACACGGCCAAAGAATTTTCAGGGTGCTTGAGCGATGACCCAGCCTGGCTAAATGCGCTGGCTCATCCAGGGCTCATTCGTCATGATTTACCCGGCGTCGATCACACCTTCTCGACGGCAACTGCTCGCGCCCGGGTGGAGGAACTGACACTCAACCTGGGTCAAAAACCACACCAGCCAGCAGCAGCCTCACGACTTGGCGACCTCGTTCGGACCGATGTGCAACTTGGGGCGACCACCCAAAGCTAAGTACGGGCGCCGGTCTGACACCATCACTTGCCATCGCCCCAGGCAAATGAACAGCGCACGCCCACACCCATGGGCACCCATACTCTCGTGTGAGGCCATTGAACGCTGATTGAATGCATTGATTCGACTCACGGTATAGCGCACGCCCTGAGGCTGCAGCAGCGCATCGAAGGCGTCCCATTGCCTGGCAAACAAGTAGCCCAGCCTTTGTGCCTCCGCCACGTACACATCAAAATCCCAGACACAGTCGCCTGACAGGGGCAGCAGGTAGTCAACTCGAACTTCATCCTCCGAGTAAGCGGTCCGTACAAACCAGATACACCCTGCCACAGAGCCCTCTTTGGTGGCCAGCAGACACTGTGCGCCTTGGGCAAAGCGATCGCAAAGAACCGATTCAGGGCGATCCAGACCATCCAGCACGGGATCCATGCCCCTCAAAAGACAAAATGAAAACGACCTCCCCCGATTGGGCGGAAGACGAGGAGTTGATGCAAGTGGTTGAGCCAAAAACCGATAGCAATGAAGTCCGCACTGCGAGCTAATTCGCCTGAGAAGTAGATCACATCCATACAAAAGTGTCGTACCAACCCCCAACTCACGAATGAGGTGGCTCAAGCGTTGGAACAGATCAGTCGTCCGGATGTTAAGCATTTTTTTTGACTGCGTTTAGACCATGGCAAACGCAGCACGCAGTCTATTGACCTTCACTGAAGGTCCGTTGATTTTTCTCATCCCGTGGTGAAGCTGGTGTCCATCTAATCACATCCAACCCTACTAATTTCAGGCGCTGAAATCCCATGAACAACCAATACACGGCTCCTCAATCCTGGCTGCCGATACGATGCCTGTTGACCTTGGGTGTACTGCTGACAAGTGCAGGTGCGATCGCACAAAATGATTCATCAACTTGTGGTGACCTGCGAATTGGAAGTGACTACCGTACCAGTTCGCGACAAGCGCTGGAGCTTGTTGAGCGCTATCACTTCACACCCGAAGTGGAGACCCTCATTCGGGGAAAGCAGAGCACCTTCGTTGGTGTTGACTTGTCCTACACATTGGGTGCCTTCCCCAACCATCACCGTGCTTTGATGAGCATGATGTTGCTCGGACAAAAGCTCAAAACGCACCAGCCACCCAGAGCCGAATACAGTGTGGAATGCTATTTCCAGCGGGCACTGCGCTTTCGCCCCGATGACACCACGGTTCGCATGATGTATGCGAGCTTCCTGTCAAGCCAGGCGCGGGCAACCGAGGCAAGCCACGAGTTGGCCCAAGTGAGCAAAGTCGCCGGAAACAACGCCTTCATTTACTACAACCTCGGCCAGATCTACTTTGACTTGAAAGACTACGACAAAGCGCTGGAAAACGCACACAAAGCCTATGGATACGGGCTCACACTGACCGGACTACGAGACCGCCTGACTCGTGCGGGGCACTGGCGTGCCGCTGATGTAGCAGCCTCGTCACCAGCAATCGGATCGACCGCAGGAACTCGTGCGCAATGACTCTATTTGCAGGCGCATTTCATCTCCACTCTGCGCAGCTTCCGCCAAGTCTCAGGACATCATTACGGCGCCACTTAAGGAGCCAGGACGACAGCACGGGACAAATCAATGTCCAGGACGTGGCAAGCTTCTTCCTGGTTAAATGGGACTCTGGCGCCTTCCAGGAACCCGCCTGGCGACATGCACAGGGTGGATCAGTCACGGCCTTGGCAGGCGACCCTCTATTGCTGGTCAACGCCACCCGGCCCAGCCGCGCGCGACAGCTGGATCGCCTGGTGCCAAATGGCTCAGCACCCAATGATGCCGAGCTGGCCAAATGCCGTGGCTCTTTTGCGCTGGTTCACCATGATGCACAAAGACAGCAACTCCACCTGGCTACAGATGCCCTCGGACTGAGGTCGATCTACTACGTGGTTCAGGACGGATGCCTGATTTTTTCTACCGCATTGCGTCTTCTTGAAGCCATGCCGGAGATACGCAAAAAGCTGTCTGTTCTGGGTATGGCGGAATTAAGTGTGTTCACCTTTCCACTTGCGGAGAGGACGCCTTTTGAAGGAATCACCGTATTGCGGGAATGCCAGACCCTCACTGCGAACAGGGCGGGCATCACTCTACACAACTACGATGACTGGTCAAAGCTGCAAACTTCACCAAACACCTTGGAGGAGGCGTCAAGACAACTTCATGAAAACTTCCGTGAAGCGATCAGCATCCGGCTGGGGCACGACCAGAGGACCTACAGTTTTCTAAGCGGCGGCATGGATTCCAGGGCCATCGTGGCTACCTTGGTCGACATGGGCCGCGAGGTGGAGGCGCTGAATTTTTCACCTCAGGACTCGCAAGATCAGCGTTATGCCCAGTTGTTTTCTTCCGAAACTGGCGGACGGTGCCACCTGCATTGCCTCGCGGGTGGTGTATTCCCAAATTTTTCTTTTCTGGCCCGTGCGGCCAAGACCGAGTTGGAGCAGCGTCAGTCCACCGGCGTGGACCGCCCTGCTTTCATTTGGTCAGGTGATGGCGGGAGTGTCGGCCTGGGTCACGTTTATATGGACACACAGATGCTCGCCCATGCACAAGGAGGTGACTTGCAGGCGGCAGTCACTCATTTTCTTGACCTCAACCACATGGCATTGTCGAGCCAGGTCTTCACCAGGACAGCACGGCAACAGCTTCCACAAATGCTGTGGGAAAGCGTGATGTGCGAGGTCAACCGCTACCGCCGCGACGACTTGGGTCGCCAGCTCTACCTCTTCTTGTTGTTTAACGACCAGCGGCGTCACTTGTTCAAGCACTTCGAAAGCATCGACCAGCATGGACTGGAGTTACTGACACCGTTCTTTGACACCGCATTTCTGAAATCCGTCGCATCAACGCCAGTGCAGTGGGGCGTGCTGCATCGGCTGTATGCCGAGTTCTTCGAGCATCTGCCCGAATTTGCACGCAAGACACCGTGGCAAACCTACCCGGGACACGTACCCTGCCCCGTGGCCGGAGATCCGGGCGCGAGCTACCAGTGGACACCCACCGAAAACAAGAATGAGGCGTTTTCGGCGCGCCGCAAAACTTCAATGGCCCTACTGCGTTCCCTGGCCCATGACCTGCAACCGCCTGTTTTCTCGCAAGCCCGGGTGGGTGTCGCTGCGCTCTTGCATGCCCTGGGTCTGCGAGATTGCCGTCATATTCTGTGGCGGCTGGAGCTCTATCAGCAATTCGACACTCACACCCGAAATGGGAAGACCTGAACTGTTACGGGCTGCTGCAAGTCCCCTCGTTTGATTGAGTTGCCAGGGCTTGGCGGTAGTCCCCCACACGCCTGTTCACGCAAAAGCAAAAGATGGAGCCATTCAACCGGGTCAACACCGGCGAGAAAGAAAATGGACGTCCGAGCAGCTTGGAAACCATTCGCTGAAAGTAATAACTCCAGGCATGACGCTGCGGTGAGGTCATCCAGAGCATGGCGTTCCACCGGCGCACCCAGTTCAGCAACTTGGCTTGAAGGAGCGACAAAAGCCCGTGCTTCACCAGAAATTCCAGGTACGCCTGGCGCAGATCTGGGTCAACGGGTGTGATTGGCGCCGGATACTCCAGCAAGCTGGCCATCTTTACCTGGCCAAACAGGGCCCGAGGCACGCCAGCCTGCTCTGCCAGACGTCGAGGAATCGGCCGATCGTAGTCCGTGTGGAGTCGCCAGGGCGCCATCTCCGCCGACTGGGTGATTCTGAAAATATCGGCCCGACGTCGAGCACCAATGTAGGGAAAGGCCAGTTGCACATACCCCGCCTGCAGTCGGACTTCAGTCAGGCCATGGTTGCCCAGATCCCCCCGCATCAAGTCAGGATTGATCAGGCCGGGGTGCTCCTTATGGTAGTTTTCTCCGTACCACAATTCTCCCAGGCAGCCCGTCATCAGCACAGTAGGTCGGGTGACATACTCACCAATCTGCAGCAAGTTGAAATCTCCTGTTTCCTGCATACACGCATAAAAAAGATATTCCATCTCAGAGTTTTTCTCCAGCGCCCGGCGCTCAATGGGCACGCATGGCAAACCCAACACTTGACAGATCTCGCTCCCATCATCGTTCAACTCATGGTGCTGGTCCTCGTCTGCAAAATAGCCCTTGCCTTTGCTCTTGGTCACCGTAAAAACGAGATCAATCCCCATGTTTTTAGCCACAGCATTCGCAGCGGTGGAGTCATACCCTCTGGACTGGGTGGAAAAAATGGCCATCGGCCGCACCCGAAGGGGATCTCGTGCATTCTTTGCAAGTCGCACACAGGCCTGAGCGAGGTAAGAGGCGTAGTCATTGAACTCGGCAAAGGGAGGTGGCAGCAGCTTGTCCTCAAGCTTTGCTCGACCAGACGCTATCGACAGATTCCAGTGCATGAGACGGTTCACGCTACCCCGGCATGTAGGTATCTGTCGGGTGTAGTTGTTGAGCCCTGACAAGATTGAATTATTGATCTGGTCATAGTTTTGCACCTGGGGATCAAGTTCATCATCCAGACTCATAAGCAGCAAGGGCAACGAGTTCGCCACAGCCATACAAGCCCCATCTGGACCGGCACACCAATACAGATAGTCCGTGGTGCTGGCACTGGAAACAAAGACGATGGAATCGCCCCTGATCACCGCACCGGACCCAAAAATGCAGGCACTTCGATCGAAATCAAGGGCTGAAAACGGACCATCCCAGACCCCTTCAACAAATCCCTTTGCACCGACCTCAACCCATGGACCGTGCTGCACCAAGGTCTGGTGATCATGCCAATTCATGCGCGCGATCCATGCCATTTTGGGCAAAGCAGAGACAAGTTGGTAGTTGAGCTTCACACAATGGACCTTACAAAGTTAACGTGCGGGTTGTCGGATGAGTTCAAGCACACGGTCAGCAGCCACCTCGCTTGCGGAACTGATGGCATCGCATTGCTCGGGCGGGAGTGGCGTCACCACATAGTCAGCCATCGAGTCCCTGGGATGGGCCGGAGCAACCCCCATCTTGACCCGGCGAAACTTGTCATCCTGAAACGACTGGAGGATGGACCGCACCCCAAGGTGCCCACCGTCCCCGCCACGCAAGCGTGCACGCACCACGCCCATAGGGAGATCGAGGTCGTCATGAACCAGAACGCACTGATGAGACCTGAAAGAAAAGTCCTTGAACAAACGAAGCAACGCAAGCCCTGTCTCGTTCATCGGAACCAATGGTTTGATCAGGCACATCCCCAAGCCCTGGCATTCGCCGCGTGCGACAAGGGCAAGCGGGCTGTCGTCAACCCAATGCGCTCCCATGCGCTGCGCAAGCACCTCCACTGCACGATACCCCACGTTGTGCGGTGTATTGGCGAGATCTTTGGCGGGGTTGCCAAGACCGATGACCACTTGGATGATGGAAGTTGAAACGCTCAACTCTGAGGCTGTGGATTCCTCCACAAGAGGCATTGTGAGGGGGCGCAAAATCTCTTTGGCCAGCGCTGGCCCTGAAGCAATGTGAAGCAACTCGCAAGTCTCGCAGGACTGCATTCGCCCACAGTCAGCTCGCCAGCATTGAATCGAACCTTTCAAGGCAATCAGAAGGCGCTGCATGTGATCTGCCTTGTGAGACCCCTTCAGCAAGACGAGATCACCCGGCTTGAAATACGACGCGAGGTGAGCAGAGGCGTCACGCAGCGACGCAAATGCGAACAACTCCCCATCTGATTCCTGCCTGGCACGCAAGCAGGCTGAGGCTCTCGGACCCACGAAAACGACACAGTCGGCAACATCCAGGGCCATCTTCCCCACCTCAACATAGCGGCGGGTCGAGTCGCCTTGGTAGTCTGAAATGGTGCCGATCACGATGATTTTTCGGCCAGCGCGGGCATCACGCATGAACTCGAACGCGGGTCCAATGGAAGACAGCGGCGCCTTCCAGTCGTCCCGGATGAAGGCAACGCCCCCGTGCCACACTGGGGCCATCCGTCCCTCAAAGGGTGGAACATGCGCCAGCGCCTTCGCAACGACCGCAAGAGGCACCCCAAGTGCAACTCCGGTGGCAGCGGCAGCGAGGACCACGGGGGCCCAATGAGCACCGCACAGTTGCGTCTGAACATGCACTGACTCGCCATGCCAATGCACATCCAACCTCAGCCTTTGTGGCCAATTCGACTGAATGGCGTCACCGCGCAGCATGGCCTCGGGAGCCACCCCAAAGGTGACCTTGCGACCAGAGAAATCCGCCTGCATGGCAAGCACATGGGGATCATCTGCATTCAGGATGGCGATGCCATTGGCGGGTAAGGACCGGATGAGCTTGCCTTTCTCATGGGCAATCGCACCTCGGCTCTTGAATGCGGTGAAGTGATCCGCGCCAATGCCGGTCACCACACCAACCATGGGCTGCACCAGCTTGAGCGGCAAATCCAATGCGCCGGGTGCGTGACCGGATATCTCCACCACACAAAAGGGAGTCGACGTCCGCACCCCAAGTACGACGCGGATCATGTCGATCGGCCAATTCAAGGAACCAGGACTCTTGCTGCCACCCGCGATATGACTATCCAGGATCCCGGCAATCAAATCTTTGGTGGTGGTTTTGCCCGCGCTCCCCGTGACCCCGACAAACACAGTGTGTCGCAAACGTCCCCGATGCCATAGAGTGATTCGCTGTAACACACGATCAAAGAGGTGCCACCACCGCCACGTCAGTCCGCTCCTTGTTTTTTCAAACAGGCCCCACACTATGGCTTTGGCGCGCCGCCCCATGTCAATTGCGAGTCGTAGCATGATCGGCCTCCATCACGACGCGCGCTTGACCATGGCAATACTGCGCACGGTCTCAAAAACTTCCTGCACGCCTTTGCGATTGACCACCAGCGCCACCGCGCCGTAGGCCAACGCGCCCACTCCCACCAGCACGCACAGGCGCACGACCCCACCTTGCCCGGTCAAAAGAAGATGCCGTGCAGATACCACTGCACCGTACATGACCAGGCCCGTGCCGGCGGCGGGCCCCATAGCCCGGGCCAGCTGCGTCAAACTCAAGCCCAGCACTGGCAAACTGCGCACCATACTTTGCAAGAACGATAGAGGCGATGCCACAAGCCACGCCAGGCTCAACCCCAGGAGTCCCGAGGCGTAGACACCCACCGCAAATATAGGCGGCGTCACAAGTGAAGCCCATACGACGCTGCGCAGCACAATATCGGAACGCCCAATACCTTGGACAGCCGTTGCAACAAAATTACCCACGATCCGTAAAGGCATGATCAAGGTGAGTGCCTGGAGTGGCACTATGGCCAGCGCCCACTTGTCGCCCAGTACGACCTCGACAATCTCCGGGGCGACGCTGGACATGCCCCAAAGCACAGGGAAAGAAAAGAAACTCAACAGCCGGGCTCCTGACAGCACGCTGTCCCCGACCTTACACATCTCACCCTGCATTCTGGCAAATGTCGGAAAGGCCACCTGGTTGACCAAGCCCGAAATCCGCTGGCTCGGCAGCGATGCAAGTTGCATGGCCACGGAATAAAAACCCAGTACCTCGTTGCCAAGCCACTTGGCACAAATCAGCACATCCACCTGTGACAAAAACATCCAGAAGACCTGCACCGCCGTGAAATTCCCACCGAATTGCAACAAGGAGCGCATCCCCTGAAGCGAAAAATCAGGCCAGCGCAGGAACGGTGACAAACAGTTGATTCCGATGGTCTTGAAAGCCTGAGCAATCAGGGAACCAGCTACCAAGGCCCACACTCCCGAACCAGCCATCGCCATAAACAGGGTGACGCCACTGGCAAGTACCGCGCCAGAGAAATCCAGAAGAGAACGGTTGCGAAACTCCATTCGCCGCTGCAACTGTGCATCAGGGATCACAGCAAATGCACCCAATATGAATTGCAAGGAGAGCACCCGGATGACTGAAGTAACACGATGCTCGGCATAGAAATCAGCAATCAGGGGTGCCGCGAGCGCCAGCATGGTAGCCAGTGAAAAATGGACAATCAAAATCAAACCAAAAGCCCGCTTGAGAAGCCCCACATCGACGTCCTTTTTTTGGACAATCGCTGCCCCAAGACCCAATTCGGAAAACATGGACAAAAATGCGACAAAAACAGTGGCCATGGCCAACAGGCCGTAATCAGCCGGAGTCAGCAATCGAATTACCGCCAGGGTGATTACCCAAGTCACCAGCTGACTAAGAAGCCTGACGCTGACCGTCCAGCGAAAACCCGACAGCGCTTGAGATCGCAGACTCATATCCATCAGTAAGCAACAGTCAAATAGACTTGCGACAGCCACACGCCACCCACCGCCCAAACGACCCAGCTACCAACCCGGAGAACACGAACGACACGCCCAAGCTGATGTCGCAAGAAAAAGAATAGGAGCTCCTGGCCTATCAAAATGGCCAGCAACCATCGAGTGATCTCCATACGGTAGGAAATCAACTCCCGAAATTTTTGATAGCTATCCGAGGCCCACAGCGCACTTTCCCGCACGACCTGCAGTTCTTCCACAGGCAATGCTTGAGACTCAATATCCACTACCGTGGTGACGTCGCTGCCCATTGACACCGGCGGACGCAAAAGCAGCCGCTTGCCATCACGTGTGAGAGTCACTTCGCCGAAGGGGGTTTGCACCACGGCAACCCAGTGATCTACATCTGTCCATTTCGCCATACTCGACACGGGTAGCGGGGCTCCATCGCCTGTCTGTTCGCCAAGCGACAAGGTCGCCAAGCTCCAACTATTCTGTGAGGGCTGCGTCACCACAATGGCCGGGGCCGGTGTTGGCGTTCGGTCCATCACAACCCACCCTGCAAACGGCGACTTCTGCCCTGACACCAAGGAAACATGGTGGCCTGGCGATCCAGCGAAGGACAACCGCATGCCAAAGCGTGAATTCGGTGCGACCACCTTATATTGCCCTCCACCGGCAACACTTGTTGCCGACAGGTCTGGATAAAGCGTCCAGTGCGTGGTTGTTGTTTGCACAGCAGAATCCTGTGAGTAATCAAGCACCACCCAACTCTGATAATTTGGCAAGCGAATAATTTGGCGCCGAACGGTATAACCTGATGGACCTGCGCGCTCGAGGTCAATGAATGACATACCATCGCCCCGCCCAAGGGAAAGCAAGCGGGATTGACGGGGTGAATGCCTACTCTCGCCGAGAAGGTGCGGTGCATTCGATGCACCCCAGGATTCCGCCTGCTCACGCCCCGCAATGCCGTAAGGCCAGTACCCCGTGTTGGTCAACCAAGTTCGCCCACCTGCCCAAAGCACCATACTCAACTCGTCCGCCATCTTGTGTCCCAGTCCAGGATGGTATGACCATGTCATAACCGTCTGAGCCGCTGAAATATGAACCTGATCTGACGAAGTCAATCCATCCCACCAGATGGCATTACCGGCAACCGGGTAGCTGGTGAACTTGTTGGGTGGTGCTCCTGGCGTTCTGGCCTTCAGCGGGCCGGCTGTACCGTCACTATTGATCCTGTCAGTGACCAAGCCAGGAGCACGGGGGGTGCTCATCGTGTCACCAAACATGGGCAACGTGTCATCAGGTCGACGCAACTGCAAATCGAATTCGAGTGCTTTGGCATAACGGTCCCACCAGCTTTGCGGAATGCTTATTCCGTTCAAGGTATACAGACGCAACAACATGCCAAACATCCCAGGAGAGTGGTAGCCAGCAGAGTGCAGGAGCGTTACACCCTCATGGTTGATCCAGTATTTCAAATGCCTGCTGAATCGATCAGTCGCTAACCGTCGGATGGAGGCAACTTCGGGCAACGTTGGAAAAGCAACGGCTATTTGCATCAACGCAACATTGCTG
>JAUXQA010000071.1 GCA_030683195.1 Rhodoferax sp.
GAACAACCCAGAGTGTCTCGCGCGAGGAACCTGGCCTTCATTGCTCTGCTTGAATAAGAAAATAACAAGCGGCGGGTACAATCCTCCCTCTTTGCACCGGCTACGGCCGGTTTCTTTTCCAACGCGCTTGGCGCATCTCCCTGTGGGGAGTCTTTAGGTCAGGACTCATGTCTGATTTAAGTCTTCAACTGCAGCAGGCCACCGGCCAACTACCAGTTAACTGCTACTTTGACGAAGCGTTGTACCAGCATGAGTTGGCAACTATTTTCAAAAACGGACCCCGCTATGTCGGGCATGCTCTGAGCGTGCCCCAGGTGGGTGATTACGCCACGTTGCCCCAGGAAGCCCAGGGGCGAGCCTTGGTACGCACCCCTGGCGGCATTGAGCTGATCTCCAACGTCTGCCGCCATCGACAGGCCTTGATGCTGAAAGGTCGCGGCTCCGTCAACAGCCTTCAACCAGGCACCGCCGCTGGCAACATTGTGTGTCCTTTGCACCGCTGGACCTACAGCGGAGGCGCTATTCAGCCGGCGGGGAAACTGCTGGGCGCACCGCATTTTCCAAGTGATCCGTGCCTTGACCTGAACAACTACAAGTTGCGGGAGTGGAACGGCCTGTTGTTTGAAGACAACGGCCGTGACATTCATGCCGAATTGGCGGGCATGGGCACCCAGGCCGACCTGGACTTCACCGGCTTCGTGCTGGACAAGGTGGAGCTGCACGAGTGCAACTACAACTGGAAAACCTTCATCGAGGTCTACCTGGAGGACTACCACGTCGGGCCCTTTCATCCTGGCTTGGGCGGGTTCGTCACCTGTGACGACCTGCGCTGGGAGCTTAAAGAGCATTACTCGGTGCAAACCGTCGGCGCCGCGTCGCAGAGTGGTCCGGCCGGAAGCCCTGTTTACCAGCGCTGGCAAGACGCCCTGCGCAGCTACCGCCAGGGCGTGGCCCCCAAACAAGGTGCGATCTGGCTCACGTACTACCCGCACATCATGGTCGAGTGGTACCCGCATGTCCTGACCGTCTCCACACTGCACCCCATGGGCGTCAACAAGACCATGAACATGGTGGAGTTTTACTACCCCGAAGAAATTGCAGCGTTTGAGCGTGAATTTGTCGAAGCCCAGCAGGCGGCTTACATGGAAACGTGCCTGGAAGACGATGAAATTGGCGAGCGCATGGACGCCGGACGCAAAGCCTTGCTGCTGCGCGGCGACAACGAGGTGGGGCCTTACCAGAGCCCCATGGAAGACGGCATGCAGCATTTTCACGACTGGTACCGTCGTCAAGTTCAGCGCTGATCTCCATGCAAGCGTTATGGATGGTTTTGGGCGCCTTCTTTTTTGCCACCATGGCGGTGGGCATCAAGGTGGCCTCGGCTGACTACAGCACCTTTGAACTGGTGTTTTATCGGGGCGCTGTCAGTGTGATTTTCATGGGCCTCGTGCTGCGCGCCCGTGGCACCTCCCTGAAAACATCGGTGCCGGCCATGCACGCCTGGCGCAGCCTCATTGGGGTGATGTCGCTGGGTGCCTGGTTTTATGCGATTGCCCACTTGCCACTTGCGACCGCCATGACCCTGAATTACATGAGCGGCGTGTGGGTGGCCGCCTTTGTGGTGGGTGGTGCGCTGCTGTACG
>JAUXQA010000271.1 GCA_030683195.1 Rhodoferax sp.
AAGCAAGCCAGCTTTTTTTACAGGCTAACCTTTCTGAAGCAGGCAGGAAAACCGTACCTAAATTCTCTCTGTCAACCCACAGCCACCCGGCCTGGCAGCGGCTCAAGGCCGAGGAGTTGCTGGCGCAGCAACTGTCGCAGCTGCAAGCCAAGCGTGAGCGTGCGCGCCTGCGGGCGCCTGTGCTGGCGGCGCGCCGCCCGCAGGCCGGCCCTTTGTCAGTCACCGTGCAACCACAGCCGCTTGCCGCTCTGCCCCTGCATGAACTGCTGCTGGCCGCATTGCCCTTTGCCCTGACGGCGGCCCAGCGCCGGGTGAGCGAAGAAATCGCCCTCGACCTCGCCCGCAACGTACCCATGCACCGCCTGCTGCAAGGCGATGTGGGCTCGGGCAAAACCGTGGTGGCAGCACTGGCTGCCGCCATTTGTATTGATGCCGGCTGGCAGTGCGCGCTGATGGCCCCCACCGAGATTTTGGCGACCCAGCACTTTGCCAAGTTGGTGGGCTGGCTGGAGCCGCTGGGTATCAAAACAGCCTGGCTCACCGGCAGCCAAAAAACCAAGGAGCGCCGGGAGATGCTGGCGCTCATCGCCAGTGGCGAAGCGGGGCTGGTGGTGGGCACGCACGCCATCATTCAGGACAAAGTGCAGTTCAAAAACCTGGCACTGGCCATCATCGACGAGCAGCACCGCTTTGGCGTGGCCCAGCGTCTGGCCCTGCGCAGCAAGCTGACCCCGCCAACGGCGCAAACAGTGGGCGAATGTGCAGTCACGGACCTTGAGCCAGGCAGGTGTGAAGGCGATCCCAGCGTGGCAATCCCTGAGGCGCCACCGCCCGTGCTGGAGCCGCATTTGCTGATGATGACGGCCACCCCCATTCCCCGCACCCTGGCCATGAGCTACTACGCGGACCTGGATGTGTCCACCATCGACGAGTTGCCTCCCGGGCGCACGCCCATCATCACCAAGGTGGTGAACGACGCCCGGCGCGACGAGGTGATTGAGCGCATTCGGGCACAGTTGCACGAGGGGCGGCAAATCTACTGGGTGTGCCCGCTGATTGAAGAAAGCGAGGCGCTGGACCTCACCAACGCCACCGAAACGCACGCGCAGCTGAGCGAGACGTTGCAAGGCACGGCCGGGCCGGACGGCACGCCGCTGATGGTGGGTTTGTTGCATTCGCGCATGCCGGTGGCAGAAAAAAAGGCCGTAATGGCCCTCTTTACCAGTGGCGCCATGGGCGTGCTGGTCAGCACCACAGTGATTGAGGTGGGTGTGGATGTGCCCAATGCCTCGCTGATGGTGATTGAGCACGCCGAGCGCTTTGGCTTGAGTCAGTTGCACCAGTTGCGCGGGCGGGTGGGGCGGGGGGCGGCAGCTTCAGCCTGCGTGCTGCTGTATTCCACGGGGGATGCGCCCCGGTTGGGGGAGACCGCGCGCGCGCGCCTGAAAGCCATGGCGGAAACCAACGACGGTTTCGAAATCGCCCGGCGAGACCTGGAGATTCGCGGCCCTGGTGAGTTTTTGGGCGCGCGTCAGTCGGGTGCAGCGCTGTTGCGTTTTGCGGATCTGGCCACTGACATTGAACTGCTGGATTGGGCGCGCGAGTTGGCTCCGATCATGCTGGATCAGTACCCGGCACTGGCAGAACAGCATGTACAACGCTGGCTCGGCACCAAAGCCGAGTACCTCAAAGCCTGATGAAGCCATCAAGAGACTGGCATGCGCTGGATCAGCGGTGGCGGTCCTCGTAGCCGGTGGTGATCTTGGCCAAAAAGTGGCCCAGGTGGTTGGACTGCGACACCAGCACCCGGGGCAAGGCGAACACATCATCCCCCGGCCAGGCCCGGCCGCGCCGCACGGTGGTGGCGCTGACATACCCGGCCTGCGCCACCATGGCTTGGTGCGCGTCATTGAAGTGGCCATAGGGGTAACAAAAATGCCGGACTTCGGCGTCCAGTGCCAACTCAAGATCGGTCTTGCAGCCGGCAATTTCAGTGAGCGCCGTGGCGTCATCGAGGGTGGTCAGGTCCAGGTGATGGCGGGTGTGCGCGCCCACGTCCATGCCTGCCGAGAGCCATTGTTTGAAATCGGGCTTGTCCATCAGCGCTGCCCTGGGCACGCCTTTGGCGGCGTCCCAGGTGTTGCTCCCGCCAAAGGCGTTGCTTACGGCGTAGCAGGTGGCCGTGAAGCGGTTGTGGCGGAGCACCGGCAGGGCCTGCAGCAAGTTGTTGCGGTAACCGTCGTCAAAGGTAATGCCCACCACCCGGTCATGGCGCTCGCCGCGCAGCCAGGGTTCCAGGTCGCGCATGGAGACGCCCTGGTAGCCCATCAGCCGCAGCATCGCCATTTGGCGGGCAAAAGAGGCGGGCGACACCACCAGGCCGCGCATGGGTGTGCCGGAGGGCGGCGGGGTGTCCACCTGGTGGTACATCAGGATGGGGATGGTGCGTTTCATGGGGCGAGGGGCAGGGCTTGTGGCAAGGCAACGGCCAACCGTTCAAAAATTTTGGTCATCCCGGATTCAATATCAATGGGTGGCGTGGTGCTGGGGTGCCATCGGTTATCGCGCCAGTCCAGATAAGCTTTCTCCAGCGTCTGGGCGATTTGCACACTGTCGTCGGCGGCGGCCACATAGCCGTGGCGTTTCGCAATAAGCTGGTCCAGTTCCGGGTTTTTGAAGGTGCAGCCCAGGATGGGCCTTTGTGCCCAAAAGTACTCGAAGGTTTTGGCCGGAATGTACTCACTGCAGCCCGGTGTGGTGCCGTGAATCAGCAGCAAGAGGCTCGCCTGGGTCATGGCACTGAACACCGCGTGGTGGGCCAGGCGCCCGTGAAATTTGAAGAGGGCGGCCACGCCGGCCTGGGTGGCCTGGGTGCGGCCCAGGTCGTCCAGATCGCTGCCGTACAAATCAACCACCAACTGCTTTCGCAACGCCGGGTATTTCTGGATCAGCATGCCCAGAGCCTGCGCAAACTGGGCCATGCTGCGGTGCTGGGAGATGGCACCAAAGTGGCCGATGTGAAAGACCTCGCCGCGTGCGTCGCTCTGGCGTGGCGAGCCCGGTGATGGATCGCTGGCTCCGCTGTGTACCCAGAAACCGCGTGGCGCCAGCTCGGGATGTCGCCGCAAAGCGCTGTCCAGCGCCGCCTGGGTCAGCCACC
>JAUXQA010000074.1 GCA_030683195.1 Rhodoferax sp.
ACTTGGGCCGACCCAGGGTCAGGGTGCCTGTCTTGTCAAAGGCTACCGTGTCCACCTTGTGCGCCAACTCCAGCGCTTGGGCATCCTTGATCAAAATGCCATGTTGCGCAGCCACGCCGGTGCCCGCCATGATGGCCACCGGCGTGGCCAAGCCCAGCGCACAGGGGCAGGCAATGACCAGCACCGCCACCGCGTTGATCAGCGCTTCTTCAAAAGGGTGGCCCGTGAGCCACCAGCCCAGCACCGTGGCCAGTGCAATCACCAGCACCACCGGCACAAACACCGCACTCACCTGGTCGACCATGCGCTGAATTGGCGCCTTGGCCGCCTGGGCGTCTTCCACCAGCCGAATGATGCTGGAGAGCACGGTTTCACCGCCCACGGCACGCACTTGCATGACAACGCGCCCTTCGCCGTTGATGGAGCCGCCGGTCAGTTTGGCCGCCGGGTCAGCTCCGGCATGCTTTTCCACAGGCAGCGGCTCACCCGTGAGCATGGATTCATCCACTTGGGTGTGCCCTTCGAGCAGCACGCCATCTACCGGAAAACGCTCGCCTGGCTTGATCACCAGTCGGTCACCCACCAAGACCTCGCCCACGGGCACGTCGACTTCGCCGTCAGGCCCCACCAAATGAGCCATGTCCGGGCGCAGAGCATGCAAGGCCCGAATGGCCGAGGTGGTCTGGCGCTTGGCACGAGTTTCCAGCCACTTGCCCAGCATGACCAGTGTGATCACCAGGGCTGAGCCTTCAAAATACAAATGCACCATGTCGCCCGGCTGGGCAGTGAGCCAGAGCCAGACCGACAAGGTCCAGCCAGCGGTGGTGCCGATGGATACCAACAAGTCCATATTGCCGGTGCGCGCTTTCAGCGCATGCCAGCCGCCCCGGTAAAAGTGGGCACCCAAAATGAACTGCACCGGCGTGGCCAAGGCAAACTGCAACCAAGCTGGCAGCATCCAGTGCAAACCAAACAAGTCACCGGCCATGGGTAGCACCAAAGGTGCCGACAAGACTAGGCCAATGGCCACCGGTGCAAAGCCAGCCCAGGGGGACGTATTCTGGGCCAGCACACCAGCGTCACTGGCGCGCGGCTCATAGCCGGCATCGCGCACAGCGCGGCGCAAGCGAGCCTCGATGTTCTCCGCTGGCGCGGTGGTGATGCGGGCCGACTCGGTGGCCAGGTTGACGGCCACGTCCTGCACACCCGGGATCTTCTTGAGCGCGCGTTCCACGCGCCCTACACAAGATGCGCAGGTCATGCCACCAATGCCGATGTCGATGGAAAGAGAAGTGGCCGCTGGGCCAAGGCTGGGGGTTGCTGTCATGCATTCATCCTAAACCTATCTGGGTTGGCAAGCTTGGCGCTATGCTTGCTGACCAAGTGCTGCTTGAGTACATCACCAACAGGAGCTATCCATGAACCAAACCTTTACCGTCACCGGCATGACCTGCGGTCATTGCGAAAAAGCCGTGACACGCGCTCTGAAACAGGTCGACCCACAAGCCGAAGTCAGTATTGACCGGGCCGCCGACCAAGTGGTGGTGCAGTCCGGGCAAGCGCGGGAGTTGCTGGCCAAGGCCATCGCCGATGAAGGCTACGAGGTGGCGCCGGCCTGAGTTTTTCCACCATGAATTGCTATTAAATAAGCATCATAAAAGCCATGTTAATCGCCGGCTAGAGCCCATTTTTATCTTGAATAGGGCTCCCATGACACTTGATCTGCTCACCACCCAGCTTTATCCCGCCCTGGTGCACGTTCGGCCCTCGCTGGCCGATTTGCATCCGGCCAGCATGCCCTTGCAGGTGCCGGCTGGCACCGTCTTGTTCAATGAGAACGCAGCTTGCCAGGGCTTTCCGCTGGTACTGG
>JAUXQA010000278.1 GCA_030683195.1 Rhodoferax sp.
CCTGATGCATGGCTTGTTGCAAAGTGGCATGGGCAATTGCGGCAAGCATTTTCCGGGGCACGGTTTTGTCAAAGCCGACTCCCACACCGACATTCCCGTGGACAAGCGCAGCCTCAAGGTCATTTTGGCGGATGACGCCGCGCCCTACCGTTGGCTCAACACCAGCTTGAGCAGCGTCATGCCGGCGCATGTGATCTACCCCAAGGTGGACGCCCGCCCGGCCGGATTTTCAAGCCGCTGGCTCAACGACATCCTGCGCGGGCAACTCGGGTTTGGCGGCGCCATTTTCAGTGATGACCTGTCCATGGCCGGAGCCCGATTGCTCGATGGCTCGCAAGTCACCTACACCCAGGCGGCCGTGGCGGCCCTGGAGGCGGGGTGTGACATGGTCTTACTATGTAACCAGAGCCTGGACGGCGGCGCAGCTGTGGACGAACTGATTGCCGGGCTCACCGAGGCGCAAGTCAAAGGCCTGTGGCAGCCACAAGAGGCCAGCGAAGAGCGCCGCCAGGCCCTGTTACCGGGCAGCCCCGCACCCGAGTGGGATGCGCTGATGGTGCAGCCTGACTATATGCACGCCTTGACTTTGGTGCCTTGAACCGGGTGCTTCAAGCGCACCTGCTGCACAGCGCCAGTGGCGCCCCCGCTTTGTTGGGCTCAGGGCGAGCGGTGCAACCGGGGAGAAGAAAGTGCGTCGATCATGTCCTGCGTGGCTGAGTCGAGGTTGGGGTGTTTGGCCAGCAGCTTGGCGGAGATGAGCGTCGCACGCAGGTCCTTCAGGTCTTTGACCGTGGGAGCCACCTTGATCTGGGCCAGCGCTGCAGCACTGTTGCCGCCCTGAATCAGCGCAGCCACTTTGGTGGCCCACACACTGGGACGTGACATCGCGGTACTCCTGAAATTGATTGACCGGACATTTTGGCACAGGGCTGGCGTTCAATCAGCTTGGGTAGCTACTGGTTTTGTAGCGTTTTCGCACTCGACGAGATCCGTGTGTCCAAAGCCCCTCGAATAATCCAGGACTGAAATAACCGAGGGCATGACGCGAAAAAGGCGAACGTCATCCGGGCCCGGCATCTTCATGGGCAGAGGTTTTGCCTCCGGGTATTTCAGCGGCAGCATGCGCAACACCTTTTCTGCTTCGGCCCGATCGGTCACGGCTTGCGCGCGGGCTGCCATGGAGAGACCTGTGATGGCCATCAAGTCTGGTGTGTCGTGGTCGATGGTCAATGACAGCCGATCATCTTGCAGCAGGTTTTTGGCTTTCTGGCTGTCCAGTCCGCATAAAAAATACAGGGTGAGACCGTCGTTCACGTAGCCCACCGTCGTCGCTTGTGGCCAGCCGTCCGGCCGCAGCGTGGCCACGGTCATGATGCGATGCTGGTCCAGAATCGCCAGAATTTTGCGCCTGATGTCGTCGTTCATGGGTTCCCTCCACAAAAATCAGCGGGAAAGTGCTCAGGCATTTTGGGCTGATGGGCCCAATCGGCTTTGATGGCTGTCAACGGCGGATGGCATGGCAGGGCAAAGCCCGGCGTGCGAAACGCTCGCAGATTTTGGCCTGACCAAGCTAAGCAGACAGCCTGTTGATTAATTTTCCAAGTGTTTTCGGGCTCTAACCGGCGTGTCAATTGCCTGATCTGCTATAAAAAATGGGTTTTTTTTGGTGCGTTTTGTGGATAAATCTCTTTGCCGGGCGCTCGCGGTCATCCACTACCGCTTCAATTCGAAGTTATCGAAAATCCTTGACGCTGCATCATCAGCGCTAACTTCTGTCGAATCAATGACAAGACGATGACTCGACCACGGCTCGTATTCACGTCGTTGAACTTCATCCCACGTCGGCAGGGTGTGTCCCGGGATGTCAGCCTTTCGGCTCTCTACACGCCTGCGATGTTCCGTTATGTCTGAGCACACAACTTCTACTTCGACGATATCCGAGTTGGCACTTTCAGCAACCTCGCGCCAGGCCTCACGGATAACTGTCAGCGGGTTAACCGCGTCCGCTATGACGGTGGCGCCCAAGCAGAGATTTGACCTCGCTATTTCATAGGCAACAAGATAGCCCAAGGCGCCCAGCTCATTTTGGGTGCGCGGCGAGGACAGGATGGCTTGTTCAATGGTGTCGATGCGCAAATAGATCCCACGACACTGACGTGCAAGTATTTGAGCAATGGTGGTTTTCCCTGTCCCTGGAAGACCACTTAGAACAATCAGCATGCTTGTGATTCTGCGCCAGACAGTGAATCATCCGATTCACGGCTGCCCCGCCTTACGAAAATTACTTGCCTTCTGCATCCTTCGCAGCCGGCACTGCCTTCTTCAGGTTGAACCTCACAGCCGCTTCAGCCAGCTTTTGTTTGCGCTCCTGATTCAGTCGCTCCAATTCAGCGTGGTTGCTCTTTTTCATGTTGGGGTCTTTGCCAAAATGGGTTGCCATCGTGATATCTCCTAGGGGTGAACGAAATTAAAAAACAAGCGTGATTGTCGACGGTGAGCCTGCGGCCCAAAATGCCCTCAAAATTGGTGGCTTGGTTTTTCCCGATTAGCGCGCCACGGCGCATCAACTTCAACGCAGCATGAAATCCAGATCTCCCAGCGGTGGCTTGGTCTACTCCACCGACAGCGGGCGCATGTGCCCCACTTGCCGCCAGGCCAAAGCCGATTGCCGCTGCGCCGTCCAGGCGGCGCGCCCCACAGGCGATGGCGTTGTGCGGGTGTCCCGCGAGACCAAGGGCCGCGCCGGCAAGGGCGTGACCCTGGTGCGGGGCCTGGCCCTGGACCCGCTGGCCCTTATGACCCTGGGCAAGCAGCTCAAAACCGCCTGCGGCTCGGGCGGCACGGTCAAGGACGGCGTGATTGAAGTGCAGGGCGACCATTGCGACCGGGTGATCGAGATGCTCAAGGGCCAGGGTCATGCCGTCAAGCGGGCCGGTGGCTGAAGTGAACCCCGAAGATCTGCAGTTGCTGGTGACCCGCACCATGCCCTTTGGCAAGTACAAGGGTCGCCTGATGGCAGATTTGCCGGGCGACTACTTGCGCTGGTTTGTGCGCGAAGGCGTGCCCAAGGGTGAAATCGGGCGACTGCTGGGCCTCATGCACGAGATTGACCACAACGGCTTGTCTGACTTGCTCAAGCCCCTGCGCGAGCGCTGAACCGCTGCCGCTGCCTATCGGAGTTTCAGCAACTGGTCCGACTCCCCCAAACGAGCCTCCACCAGCGAGTCAAAGGCCTGCACCATCTCGGAGAAGCTGGCGTAGCCTTGCTCTTTCACATCAAAGGTGGAATCCAGCCGCTTGATCATCTTCCAGACGGCTCCCTCACTCACCCAGGGGTCGCTCTGGGTCTGGGCCAGCAGCCGCAAGGCCCGTGTCAGCAGGTCGGACGGGGTCATGCCGGTTGTGTCAGACGCTTCCACCAGGCTCTCGTAGTACCTGAACTCATGGCAGCTTTTGGCCCAGTGCCGGTTGGTCGATTTGCGTGCACCGATGCCGATGAGCGTGCGCCCGGCGGCTTTGATCTTTTGGGACACCGGCATGAAATCACTGTCGCCACCCACAATGACGATGGTGCCGATGTGGTCAAAGCGGCCTATGTCTTCCACCGCGTCCAGGCAGAGCTTGATGTCTGCGCCATTTTTGGCAGACGCGCCGGGTGAAAACAGTTGTATCAACTCCACAGACCCTTGTAGCAGCGCATCTCGGTAGCGGCCAAAGTACTGCCAGTTGCAATAGGCGCGGTTGATGGCAATAGGTCCAAACGAGGCGGCCAGCTCCACAATGGCTTGCACGTCAATCAGCGGCTCCTGCGACTTGAAGCGGCCATCAGGCTTGTTATACGAGCCTTCGCCCAGGCGGGCATCGGTGAGGCTGGCGTGCAGGTTCTCAAAGTCCCAGTACAGCGCGACCAAACTGTTTGCATCGCTGTCATTTCGGCTCAAGGTGTGCTCCTGTGGGTGGTTAGCGCGACATCCTAACCGGGCGGGCATAATTGAGGGTTGCCACACCACAGTCCAGAGTCCCGCCGCCCATGAGAGATCACTACTCCGCCCTCGGGCTCGACAGCGCCGCGACGCTGGCCGATATTAAAAAAGCCTTTCGCCAAAAGGCCTCGCTCCACCACCCTGACCGCAACACCGCTGCCGATGCGCCGGCCCGTTTTCGGGCTGTGCAAACCGCTTACGAGGTCTTGTCAGACCCCGAGCAGCGCCAGGCCTATGACGACAACCGCCGGCGCAACTTGCTGGACAGCCCGATCGACACTGCGCGCACGATTTGGCAGGGCTATTTCAGCCAACTGCTTCCCCATTCCACCGACCTGAAGGCCCATTGACATGAACATTTCTCCCTTTTTCCTCGGATTGCGTTCGGCCTACCAGGCCGAGATCGATGACATGACCTTTGACTCCGAGGGCAAGAACGTGCTACGCCAGCGGCTGACTGCCCGGCGCAAGGAGCTGGGCTTTTTGCTCAAGATGATTGAGCTGAGCCCCGAGATGGTGGCGGTGGTCTTTCATGAGGCCTTCAAGTTCACTTTGCCCGCCGCCATGGATCACCTGCTGGCGCAGGAACCTGAAGATTTCCCGGAGTGGGACAGCTTTGCCGATGCGCTGTTGATGCCGCCCTGGGCGCATGAAATGATCAAGGTGATTCGCCAGGAGCCCATGGGCGACTGGTTCCTGACGGTGGCTGTCGGGTTGGAATATATGTTTTCCAAGCCTGGCGCGGCGGCTGCGCACGCCGGTGAGAGCCGTGCAAACGATGACGAAGACGCCGATTTTGACGAACCCAACCGCGACGCTCTGGATGAGTTTGACGACCAGGAGGAGGGCGATGCAGAGGCCCGTGAGGAGGCAGGTGCCGACTGGATGGTTGAGCAAGGCTTTGACCGCAAGGACCGTTGATCATGGACAAAGACAAGCAACTGGCCCTGATCACCAAAACCCAGAGCCTGATTGCGTCAGGCGACATTGTGGGTGCCGAGGCAGCCCTGGTCGAGCTGGCCGATACCGAGGGCGACTCGGCCCTGATGGTGGTGCTGGCGCAGCTGCCACCCAAAGATATTTTGGCGGTGATCCGCGAGTACGACAACTCCAAGGAATCGGTCATCAACCTGATGGTCACCCCCGATCAGTTTGCCCGCGCCGTGGTGATCGAGAAGCAGTACAAGGACCTGACCCGCACCCATCTGCGCGGCATGGTCAATTCGATCATTTTTCGGGATGATGCGGACCCGGTCGAGTTTGTGACCGCCATTGGGGACCTGGAAGGCGGCTCGGACGCCCTGGCCGATTACTTTGAAGAAAAGTGGAGCCGCATTGAGGCGTTTGCCCGGGTCGGAACGTTCGAGACGGTGGAAGACGACGGCGAGATGCTGTCCGAAAACGCCTTGTACGGCCAGGCCTACGCCAAGCCCCGTCTGGAGCAAGACGAAGTGGCCGACCGCGACTGGATGGAGCTGGCCTGGATTCTGCGCTACCAGTGCCCTGATTTGTTCATTGAGATGCTGCTGGTGCTGCGCGCCAAGGCCCGGGCATTTGAGGCGGGTCTAGGCGAAGAGGAAGAGGGTGACGAGATTGATGACAAGTTTGAAACGGGCGACACCGACCGCGGCAAAGCCACCCCTGCAGCCCGGGAGTCGGACGAAGAATCCGCCATCTGACCGCCACCCGCTCCATCGCCACCATGTCCAAGTCCGTATCCAAGCCCGCAACCTTGCCCTTACCATCCTCTTTGCCCGACGAATTGCCGGAGTCTCCCGCCGCATCCGGGCTTGCACCGGCCGGTATGTCGGTGTACGACGCCCGTCCGTTTTTTGAGAAGGCGCTGGTTTATGGCGTGCAACACGGCCTGATTGATGCCCAAAAACTGGAGGCCATCAACAACGATGCCCCCAAGGGCATGGTGCAGATTGCGCGCTATTTTGGCAACGAGTTCCTGCGGCCCGACCTTGAGAAGGCCCGTGAACGGCTGGTCAATCTGGTGAGTCTGCACCTGGAGCAAAGCACGGGTGGCGACTTGCGTGAGGCGGCGCATTTGCTGCGCGATAACTCCATTTTGTCGCGTTCCAAGGCGGGCTCAGACATGCTCAAGGCCTTGATTGCCATGCCCGTGAACAGCCACTTTGGCATGAACGAGCACGGTGGCTTTACCGATGACCAGATTCCTCAACTGGCGCGGTGGTCCTTGCGCAGTTACCCCGAGTACCAAGCTGAACTGGCGCGGCGCAGCGTGGTGGAAAAGGTGATCGATGCCGCCCATTGGCTGGCCGACGCCGTGGGCATGGACGAGAGCACTCTGGAGGAGGCGGGCAAAGACTCCGAGGCCGTGATTCGCACAGCGCTCTTGCTCCACACGCTCAAGCGCACCGAGATGCCCGACTGGGTGGCGTTTGAAAAGCTTGTGGCCCTGTTACGCAAAAAATGTATAGCGCCTGACGCTTTAAAGACGCCGGCTGGAGCCGAATATTGCGTAATAAGTATGCCCAAAAGCCTGCCTGTGGAGTTCAAGGCGGTGGTGGAGGCGCTGCGTCAATCCGTGCAGGATGACCTGCCCAAGATACTGGACTCCAGCGTGAGCGCACGCAAACTCTTTGACCAGACGCCGGCGTTCATGGGCCGTTATTTCTGGCTGGAAGACGGCTTGAGCGATGTGGATCACTTTGACCGCGAAGCCTCGCAGTTCTGGCAAAAAGCCACCGGGGGCAACAACGACGACGGCTCCCTGCTCACGCTTTTTCTGTGCATCGCAGCCGGTTCGGCGCCCAAAACCATGCTCACTGAAAAAGGTGCGGCCACCCTGATTCGCAAAATCCGCAAGTCAGGCCTCAAGCCAGAACTGGTGGATGAGTACATCCATCACCATGCGCCCGAGCAGCACCAGCAGGATTACCCCGAGCTGTGGGAGCACTTCATGGATGAAGCCCTGAGCACCCTGAAAAGCGACCGGGACAACGCCATGAACGATGCGATGGCCCTGTTGCGCCGGGAATGCCACGTCAGTGGCTGAGAAAAGCTGACTCCAGCGTCGGCCGTTCAGCCCTGCTGCATCCGGAGCCGCCTGGCTGCGTCTTCCGCGCGGGCATCGTCAATCTCCCGCATCAACCCACCTACATCCACAGCACCGGTCTTGCGCTCAAACTGCCCGCTCAGCGGGGTGTCGGGTTGCAGCATGCCGCGCTCGTAAAGCGCCCAGATCTCGGGTCCAAATTCGGTGTGCAGCAACTCGGGTGCAAAGCCACCAAAGAAGCCACGCAGGTTGGCTACATCGCGCAGCAGCATGCGCCGGGCATGGTTGTTGCCAGCGGCGTCCACGGCCTGCGGCAAATCAATGATGACCGGACCGTCTTCGGCCAGCAAGATATTGAACTCCGACAAATCCCCGTGCACCACACCGGCGCACAGCATGCGCACCACTTGCCCCAGTAGCATGGTGTGATGGGTGCGCGCCTGTTCTGGCGTGAGCACCACGTCATTGAGCCGGGGGGCAGCGTCGCCATGTTCGTCGGTCACCAGTTCCATGAGCAGCACACCGTCACAAAAATTGTGCGGCTTGGGCACGCGCACACCGGCATCGGCCAGGCGGTACAGCGCATCGACCTCGGCGCTTTGCCAGGCTGCTTCTTGTGACTCGCGTCCAAACTTGGTGCCCTTAGCCATGGCACGGGCCTGGCGGGAGTTCTTGACCTTGCGGTTCTCGGTGTAGTCCACAGCCTGGCGAAAGCTGCGCTGGGTGGCTTCCTTGTAGATCTTGGCGCAGCGGGTTTCTTCGCCGCAACGCACGACGTACACCATGGCTTCCTTGCCACTCATGAGCTGACGCACTACGGTGTCGATCAGGCCTTCTTCAATTAACGACTGGAGTCTGGGGGGAGCTTTCATGGGGGTGATTGTGCCTTGACCGTGGGGCACTCATCCATTCAGCGGACTGGTGGTGTGGTCTCCCACAAACGTTCGCCGGAGACGTCCAGATGGGTCAGGTACACGCGCACCTCAAATTCGAGCTGGTGGTAGCTGGGCTCCATGTAAGTGCAAAGCTGATAGAAGGCCTTGTCATGGGCCCGCTCCTTGATGTGGGCCAACTCATGCACCGTGATCATTTTCAGAAACTCTGGCGGGGCGTCCTTGAACAGCGACGCGATGCGGATTTCCCGCTTGGACTTGAGTTTGCTGCCCTGCACGCGGGAGATGGTCGTGTGGGTTCCCAGCGCGTGAGCCACCACTTGCAGCTTGCTGTCAAAAGCCACCTTGTTGAGCGGCTCGGTGCCACGCAGGTGCGCCTGCTTGAGGTTTTGAACGTAGTCGTACAACGCCTTGTCAGTGCGCAGACCATGCCCGCTGGGGTACTTTTTCAAGAGCCAGGCGCCCAAGCCCTGGCTGTCCATGATCTTTTCAACCTGGGCCAGCGTGTCGCTTGAATAACCGTGCAGGTATTTCAATGACCTGGTTGCTATTGAATTCATAAGTAAAAACCAATAGATTCGCCGGCCAGAGGCTGATTTTGCTTAAGATTCCCGACGCAGGGCCGGGAACAGGATCACATCGCGAATGCTGCTGCTGTCGGTCAGCAACATCATCAGGCGGTCCAGGCCCACACCGCAGCCGCCGGTGGGGGGCATGCCGTATTCCAGCGCGCGGATGAAGTCGTGGTCGTAGTACATGGCTTCGTCATCGCCTTCGTCCTTGGCGGCTACCTGAGCATGAAAGCGGGCGGCCTGTTCCTCGGCGTCGTTCAACTCACTGAAGCCGTTGCCGAATTCGCGTCCGGTGATGTAGAGCTCAAAACGCTCGGTCACGCCGGGCTTGTGGTCGCTGGCGCGGGCCAGGGGCGAGATCTCCACTGGGTGCTCGCAAATGAAGGTGGGCTGCCACAGCTTTTCTTCCACGGTTTCTTCAAAGTACATGACCTGCAGGCTGGCCAGCGAGCGGGTGGAGAGTTTGTTTTTGCCCTCGCTCAAGCCCAGTTTACGCAGCGCGTTGATGAGCCAGGTGGCGTTGTCGACCTTGAGTTCGGTGCTGCCCTCCAGCGCGGTTCCGGCTTCGGTGTACTTGCAAATGGCCTCATGAATTGTCAGGCGCTCAAAGGGCTGGGTCAGGTCTACTGCTTTGCCGCCGTAGTTAAGTTCCAGGGTCCCGACCGCTTTTTGCGCGGCGTCGCGGATCAGGGCCTCGGTGAAGGTCATCAGGTCCTGGTAATCCCAGTACGCCGCATAGAACTCCATCATGGTGAATTCGGGGTTGTGCCGCACCGAGATGCCTTCGTTGCGGAAGCTGCGGTTGATCTCGAACACCCGGTCAAACCCGCCCACAATCAAGCGCTTCAAATACAACTCGG
>JAUXQA010000295.1 GCA_030683195.1 Rhodoferax sp.
GCGAGTCGATAGGTCATGGTGAAGATCAATCGTAATTACTGAATCGGCTGGGAGCACTGCTTTGCACCCCCAGGGCCTGGTAGCCGGGGATATTGTCCTTGAGGGACTTCAGGGGGCTCACTCCCAGGCGAGTGAAGCCAACAAATTCCAGCTGAAACATTACACGCTGGGTGGCCGAGGAGGTGCTGGTCTGCAGGCGCTCCAGCACCACACGGCCCAGCCAGCAGCCTGCATCGTACTCAAACCCGAGCACCGCACCTACCAGCTTGCGCTCGGCCAAGCTGTAATTCATGCGGCCCACACTGTACCAGCGCCCGGTGCAGCCGCTGGGGGCCACACCCTGCACGGGTTCCTGCACCGCACGCCGGTCATTCAACAGGTTCTGCAAAGGCCATTGCCAGCCCAAGTCCAGCTGCTCGCTCAAGTCCCGCTGGTAACGGTAGGCTGCGCTGACGGTGCGATACCGGCCAGGGTTGTAGGTGGCCCCCACAGTCGAGCGCACTGACTCACTGGTCTTGGGGTTGAACTGCACCGTGCTGTCAAACGACCATTTGGGGTCCCAATTGAGAGATGTGCCCAGGAGCAAGTCGCTGAGGCGGTCTGCCACGGGGCTGGCCCCCGGCAGGGTCACATTCTGGTCCTTGAACCGCAGGCGTTGTGCCACCCCAAATCGCACAGCCTCTGCGCCTGTGGCGGGGTCCAACAAGCGTGTGGTCAGGCCCAGGGTCAGCAGGTTACTGTCAGAAATGCGATCGTTACCGACAAACGCGTTTTCTGACCACAGCGTGGCAAAGTTGAAGTCATTGGCGCCCGAGTCATAGTTGGGCAGTGATTGCTGATTCCGGTACGGGGTATTGACATAAAACGCCCGGGGTTCCAACGTCTGGCGAAAGGCTCGCCCCAGGTAATTGGCATCACGCTCAAATACCAGGCCACTGTCCACACTGAAGGTGGGCAACACACGACTTGCCGTGGTCACTCCGCTGGCCAGCGGCGCATCAAACTGGTAACTGGTGGCGTGCAACTGCAACTTGGGGGTGATGAAGCCCGCCGGAGAGACCCAGGGCTGGCTCACCTGCATGCGGGAAAAAGCGCGCTGGGCGTTGGGCTGCAAGGTGCGCGTGCGGTCAGATTGAAAACGGGTGTAATCCCCCTCCACTGTCACGTCAAACCCGTTGATGTCCTGACGACCATAGCGCGTCATGAGTTGCGGCAAGCGGTCGTAAGGGGGCACGATGGGAGCCGTGATGTCTTGCAGGGTTTGCCACTTGAGCGTACGCACACTGCTGGAAAAATTGCCGTTATTCCAGGACAGTGCCGTGGCGTTGGACAACAGGCGCTGGGTCAAAGTGGCTGAACTGCCGGTGAAGTCGCGCCAATAGTTGTCGTCACTGACGCGGTTCAGGTTCAGGCTCAGGGCGGCCCCGCTGTCAGTCAGGCTGCGGGTCAGACTATTGTCCAGCAGGCCCTGGTGCGCCAACTCCAGGCCCCAGCGGCTGCTGTCACGCAGCTTGTCCACCGGCATAACGTCCAGGCGTACTTGACCTGAATAGTCGGCCTCCAGATAACGAAACTGATTGCCCAGGTTCAAGCCGCGCTTGCTCATGACCGTGGGCGTGAACGTGGCGTCCCGGTTGGGGGCGATGTTCCAGTAATACGGCACGCCCACCTCAAAACCATTCACGTTGTCCAACCCCAAAGTCGGAGGCAGGAAACCCGACTTGCGCTGGTCGCTTAGTGGAAAACTCAAATACGGAATGGGCAGCAGCGGCACACCCTTGAAGCTCAGCAACGCGCCCTCGGCCGTGCCCACGTCATCTTCAGTGTCCAGGCGAATCGTGGCGGCACGCAAGATCCAGTCCGGCATCCAGCCGGGGCCCGGCAAACGCTGGCAGGTGGTGTACGTGGCGTTGTGAATGACCGCCCGCTTGTCATCGATGAAGTCAACCCGGTCCGCCGTGCCATGGGCCTTGTTCTTGAGGAAACGGTAGCTTGTCTCGTTGAAAAAACCCTCAAAGGCATCGACCTTGAGCTCC
>JAUXQA010000298.1 GCA_030683195.1 Rhodoferax sp.
TTATCAGAGGTTTTCCAGAGGATCGAAGCGCAGCCTTCCGGGCTAATCACTGAATAAATTGAAAATTGAAGCATCAGGACTTGGTCGCCAATGGAAATTGCCAAGGCTCCACCAGACCCACCTTCGCCGATGATGGTGGTAATGATCGGCACTTCAAGCTGAGCCATCTCAAAAATATTGCGCCCGATCGCTTCAGATTGACCCCGCTCCTCGGCATCAATCCCGGGGTAGGCACCCGGTGTATCCACAAACGTGAACACGGGTAGCTTGAATTTTTCGGCCGTTTTCATCAGCCGCAATGCTTTGCGATAGCCCTCGGGCTTGCTCATCCCGAAGTTGCGCAGCCCTCGCTCTTTGGTATCACGGCCTTTTTGTTGGCCGATCACCATACACGGCGTTCCGTTGAAGCGAGCCAAGCCGCCCACAATACTCAAGTCATCGGAAAAATGTCGGTCACCATGCAACTCAATGAAGTGGGTGAAAATTTCATTAACATAGTCAAGCGTGTACGGCCGCTCGGGATGACGAGCTATTTTGGTGATCTGCCAAGGGGTCAAATCGCTGTAGACGTCTTTGGTGAGCTGCTGGCTTTTCTTCGCCAGTTGTTCGATTTCAGTCGAAATATCAACAGCGGATTCTGTCTGCACGTAGCGCAGCTCTTCGATCTTGTTTTCGAGTTCAGCAATCGCTTGTTCGAAATCGAGGAATGTTTTCTTGGCCACAAACGGCTCCTATCTTTTTATCGCATTCAAATCAGTCCAGCACGAAACTGACCGCTTCGCGTTGCTGCGGGCTGCACCACGTTATCTGCGTCTTCAATAATTCACGGGCAGCGGATCAAGCGAGCGCCAAATATACCAAGTCGCCACACTGCGATAAGGCGCCCAGGCCGCCGCAACTTCACGCGCATCGCTTCGGCTCACCACATCACCGGAGAAGTAGCTTTGGCTGATACCGTTGATCAGCCCCACATCATCCAGCGGTAGTACATTCGGACGCATCAGATGAAAAATCAGAAACATCTCCGCCGTCCACCGACCAATGCCACGAATGGCGATCAACTCCTCAATAATAGCCTCATCGTCCATCATCTCCCAGGCTTTGACATGCAAGGCACCATTATCAAAGTGCAGGGCCAAGTCAACCAGGTATTCAACCTTGCGGGCACTCAGGCCTGCTGCGCGCATGTCGTCCACCTTGAGCTTGAGCACGCTGTCAGGCGCGATCGTTTTTGGCAGCAAGGCGAAGCGGTCCCACACGGTCTGGGCTGCCTTGACGGATATTTGCTGTCCCACGATGCTGCGCGCCAGCGTGACAAACGCATCTCCACGGGTTTGCAGGCGAGCGTCGCCAAACTGGGGAATGAGTCGTTTCATCACCCGATCTTTCTTCATCAAGTGCTTGCAGGCGTCAGCCCAGTAAGCTGGCGTGTCACCCACAGCTGCTACGGTATCAGAAGCACTCATCTCAATGGATGTCCCGGCCAGGAGCCAAAATGATTGACATGAACGTCACTGGGCTGCTTCCCAGATTGTACCGTTTGGAGAGTCTTTCAGCACAACACCGCCTGCGAGCAGCTCCTGGCGAATTCGATCGGCCTCCGCAAAGTTTTTGACGGCCTTGGCCTGCGCACGCAGATCAATCAAGGCCTCAATGGCAGGCTGATCCAGAGCGGCACCGGCCTGCAAAAAAACTGCAGGGTCAGATTGCAGCAGCCCCAGACAAGCGCCCAAGGCCTTGAGCAAACCTGCCAATTCGGCGGAACCCGTCTTGTTTACCTCAGTGGCCAGATCAAACAACACCGCCACTGCCTCAGGCGTGCCAAAGTCATCGTCCATCGCCGCCTTGAAGCTAGCCGCGAACGGTTGAGTCCAGTCAAGGGTAATGGCGGCAGGTGGCACGAGGCTCAAGGCGGTGTACAGGCGCTTCAAAGAGTTGCGTGCGTCATCCAGGTGAACGTCGCTGTAATTGAGGTCGCTCCGATAATGGGTGCGAATGAGGAAAAATCGCACCGTTTCGGGGTCATACTTGGTCAGCACTTCGCGAATAGTGAAAAAATTCCCCAGGCTCTTTGACATCTTCTCGCTGTCGAGTTGAACCATGCCGTTATGCATCCACAGGCTCGCCATCGGCTTCCCGGTCACGCCTTCGGTTTGAGCAATCTCGTTTTCGTGGTGTGGGAACTGCAAATCGACGCCGCCGCCATGGATATCAAAGCTTTCCCCCAAAGTCTGGCAGCTCATGGCGGAGCACTCAATATGCCAACCGGGGCGGCCCTGACCGTAGGGATAGCCAAGAGCCACGCTGTCCCACTTGGCATCGTCAGGCTCGGACTCTTTGGCCGACTTCCACAACACGAAGTCCAGAGGATCTTCCTTGCCGTCCGAGGTGGCAACCCGCTCGCCGGCACGCAGATCGTTCAGCGACTTGCCGGACAACTTACCGTACCCGACAAACTTGCGCACCGCATAGTTCACATCACCGTTAGAGGCCTTGTAGGCCAGGCCTTTGATTTCGAGCTGTTTGATCAGACCTAGCATCTGCGGCACGTAGTCCGTCGCCCTCGGCTCCAACGTTGGCGGCTCGATCCCGAGTTTGCCAATATCCTGGTGCATCACTTCAATCATCTCGTCTGTGAGCGCCCGAATGGTGATGCCGCGCTCCAGTGCCCGCTTGATGATTTTGTCATCGATATCAGTGATGTTGCGAACATAGGTCACCCGCAGGCCGCTGGCTTTGAGCCAGCGTTGAACCACATCAAACGCCATCGCCATGCGGGCATGGCCGATATGGCACAGGTCATAAATGGTCATACCGCAGACGTACATGCGCACATGGCCCGGCTCCAGCGGTGACAAAGGCTCCATTGCACGCGACAGCGTGTTGTAAATGTGCATACTCATAGTTGTTTCGAAAAGGCAGCTGCAGCAGGCATCAGGCCGGGGACGGGCATGGCAGATGCTGCTGGTGGGTGGGCAATAAACGGGGTGTTGGAAAACACCCCTGGGCTACAATTGAACTCAGTATATAGCCCATCCAGCCAGCCGCCCAAGGCGGATAAGCACCATCCAGGAATCAACAGGCTCCATGAATCACGCCCGCTTCCCATTTTTTTCGACCCTCCGTCTTCTGGCTGTGGCGGCAGCTTGCCTTGCTGGCACAGCACATGCAGATGATTACGCGGAAGTCAACCAGCTGCTGCGGGCTGGCAAGCTCACGGAAGCCTTGAGCAAGGCCGACGGTTACCTGGCCACCAAGCCTACCGACCCTCAAATGCGCTTCCTCAAGGGTGTGATCCAACGCACGTCGGGCAAGCAACCCGAAGCCATTGCGACGTTTACCAAGCTGACTGAAGATTACCCTGAGTTGCCTGAACCTTACAACAACCTTGCAGTCCTGTACGCTGGACTGGGACAGTACGACAAGGCCCGCAGTGCGCTGGAAATGGCGATTCGCACGAACCCGAGTTACGCAACCGCACACGAGAACTTGGGTGATGTCTACGCTAGGCTGGCCAGCCAAGCGTACAACAAAGCTCTGCAGCTCGACACTGACAACTCTGCTGTGCCGCCCAAGCTCGCTATCATTCGCGAGGTGTTCAAGCCTAACTTGAGCAACCCCAAGCCAGTCCAGGCTTCTGCAGTGAAAACCGCACCGGTTGCCACGCCAACGCCCCCACCCGCCGCCTCAACGCCAGCACCCCAAACAGCAGCGCCAGTGCCTGCACCTGCTGTTGCTGCAGCCACAACGCCAGCGCCGGTCGCGCCCAAGGCGCCAGCAAGAGACAACACAAACAAGGATGCAGCCGATGTGCAAACGGCAGTCGAAGCTTGGGCAAAAGCCTGGTCAAATAAAAATATGACCGGTTACCTTGGCGCCTACAGCAAGTCGTTTGACCCAGCCGGCAAGCAGTCTCGCAGCGACTGGGAACAAGACCGCCGCGACCGCATTGTGGGTAAGTCAACCATTGCGGTCAAACTTGAAAATCTG
>JAUXQA010000299.1 GCA_030683195.1 Rhodoferax sp.
TAGGTCATCTTGTTTTGCTTGACGTACGAATATTCAACGTAGCCAATCGAATTGGGCAAGCGACTCACAAATGCAGCCACACCCTCATTGCCTTTGCCACCCGCACCCACGGGCCAGTTGACCGCTGTACCTTCACCGACCTTGGCCTTCCACTCGGGGTGGACACGGCTCAGGTAATTGGTGAAGTTGAACGTGGTGCCGGAGCCATCCGCCCGGCGCACCGGGGAAATAGCAGCATCTGGCAGAGCCAGGCTGGGGTTCAGAGCCTTGATGGCGGCGTCATTCCACTTGGTTATTTTGCCGAGATAGATGTCACCAAGCACTTGCCCGTCGAGTTTCAATTGGCCTGGTGCGATACCTTTGATGTTGATCACCGGCACGGTGCCACCAATGACGGCGGGAAACTGGAACTGACCCTTGGCCTTGAGCACCTCATCAGTTTGGGGCATGTCAGACGCACCAAAATCAACTGTTTTGGAGTCAATTTGCTTGATACCTGCGCCAGAGCCGACGGACTGGTAATTGACCCTGACCCCTGTTGCCTTGTTGTAATCAGCAGCCCATTTGGCGTACAGCGGCGCTGGAAACGTGGCGCCTGCGCCCGTGATCTCCTGCGCACCCGCCACATTGAAGTAAGACAAGGAGGCCAGAGCGGAAATGCTCAGCAGGGTAGTTTTAAAGCTCAATTTCATCGAAGTTCCTTTAGGTTGGGAAGGCATGGATAAGGTGATTCGTTGAATATATGAATTCTTTGTGACATCAATGTGACATTTCCCGATCTATTTGCTCAATCGTCAAATTTTGACAAAAAAACTCTGGCCATGGATTTTCGTCACGTTTTTGACATAAATAATTCATAAAGTTAAGCATTTATATCCACTGATATATCTGGAGCCCGCTGTGAATTTATATGAAGACGAATTGGTTCAGCGCATTCGGCGCGACCTGGCCGACAGCTATGACGAAGAGTTGGAACTGGAGTTGGAAGACCGCAACCTGGACGACCTTCCAGGCAGCCCTCTGGACACCTCATCGGCCCAGTACAAAGAGAGCCGGCGCCAGTATTTTCGGGAACTGTTCCGAATGCAGGCAGAGTTGGTGAAGTTGCAGGACTGGGTGGTCAAGACCGGCCACAAGGTGGTCATTCTGTTTGAGGGCCGCGATGCTGCGGGCAAGGGCGGCGTGATCAAGCGCATCACCCAGCGTCTCAATCCGCGGGTGTGCCGGGTAGCTGCCTTGCCTGCCCCCAATGCCCGTGAACAAACCCAATGGTATTTTCAGCGCTATGTGTCGCACCTGCCCGGTGCGGGCGAAATTGTGTTGTTTGACCGCAGTTGGTACAACCGCGCGGGCGTTGAACGGGTCATGGGGTTTTGCACGGATGAGCAGTACGAAGAATTCTTCCGTTCAGTGCCTGAATTCGAAAAAATGCTGGTCCGATCGGGGATTCAGTTGATCAAATACTGGTTCTCTATCTCTGACGAGGAGCAGCATTTGCGGTTCTTGGGCCGAATTCATGATCCATTGAAACAATGGAAGCTCAGTCCAATGGACCTGGAGTCGCGACGACGCTGGGAGGAGTACACCAAAGCCAAAGAGGTGATGCTGGAGAGAACCCACATTGACCAGGCACCTTGGTGGGTGGTGCAGGCAGTCGACAAAAAGAAGGCTCGACTCAACTGCATTCACCATTTGCTTGGCCAAATCCCCTATGGCGAAATAGAGCACCCTAGTATCGTCTTGCCTCCAAGAGAACGGCATGACGACTATGTGCGTCAGCCCGTCTCGCATGAGATTCTGGTGCCGGAAGTTTACTGAACCGGAGTCTTGGCCAGCCGGGTAGTCTCTGACTTGGCTGACTAGGGCTGAAGGCTGTAGTCTGATTTTTGACGAACCACCAGTCCCTCGCCGCTGGTTTTTGCATCATGTTTGGCACGGGCTGCGACAGAGGCAACCTGCTCGGCATTCACATAGTCACCCGAATGAATCCTGACCGCGCCAATTGACAAGGTCGTTACCGGGAAAAAACGGGCGACGCCATGGCGATCTTCCGCATGAATGCCCCCAACCAAACGGGCTGGTGGGTCAAAAAGCTCAACAGCAGCCCGCGCGAATTTGGACACAATGTTTTGGCATTGCTGTTGCCAATCGGCGCTTTGGTACAAGAGGATGAAGTCATCCCCGCCCACATGGCCCACGAAATCCGCCAAGGGGTCGCAATGGGCTACAGCCAGTTTGGCGACCAGGCGAATCATTTCATCACCCCGCCAATACCCGTACTGGTCATTGAAGGGCTTGAAGTTATTGAGATCAGCATAGCAGGCGACAAAATCGACGCCACTTTGCAACAGCCTGTCAATGTGGTGACTGATCGGAATATTTCCGGGCAAAAAGGTCAACGGATTGGCATGCCTGGCGGCATTGATTCGGGTCTCTGTGACTGAACGAACAAGTTGATCACCGGTGCCCAATCCGACATAACGCCCGTTTTCAGTCACGATGAAGCCATCTGTCAGGTAGCGCTGGTCGTCGGATGTGAGAATGCCTATCAACTCATCGACATTGTGGTTTCTTTCAATCAAGCGAGGCTGGGTATTGGCGTGCAAGAAACCCGACTTGCGGCCCCACACCTCACGGTAATACATCCGGCTGTATTCATTCATGAAATTGGCGCGGTTGATGAGGCCAATCGGAGCGCTTCCGACCACAACGGCCAACGCGTGAAGGCGTGGGTTACTCAAAAAAATGGCCGCAATTTGGTCGTTTGTCGTTGATGGCCCAACCGCAGGGGCCTCAACAACCGAGAGGCGACTGAGATAGCCGGTCACCGAAGCACGGCTCAACTCCGGAAACACGGCAACCCTGCGGTCCAGCAGCACAGACTTGGCTTGTTTCATGACTTCGGAGTCAGGCTCAAGTGCTGGCCGACCCAAAAAGTAGCCCTGCCCATAGGTAATGCCCATATCACGTAACACCCGCAAGTCTTCTTCAGTCTCGATGCCTTCAGCAATCAGTTCAGTGTGAAAAATCGCCGCAATCTGCTGCAAAGCCTGAATGGTCTTGAGCTTGTCACCATGCTGGCTAAGCTCTTTGGTGAAGTACTTGTCGATCTTGACCACCTCGGGCTTGAGTTGCGACCAGAGTCGAAGGCTGGAACGACCGTCACCAAAATCATCCAGAGCCAAGGCCACACCGGTTGAGCGAATGACCTCGACGACACTGGCCAACTCATCCATATCGGCCACCCGCTCATGCTCCGTAATCTCAAGAACCAGATGACGCGGCAGTACACCAAATCCATTGACCAAAATCACAAGTGAGTCTCGCACACAGCACTTGAATTTCTGCACCAGTACATTGGCGCTGATAATTACAAACAAACGACCAGCCCCGGCAATGGCACCCCACTGATTGAGCGCCACCGAGACGCACTGAGTTTCAAATTCAAAGTTCAGGCCTTCATTTTCAGCAGCGGCAAGCAAGGCGTCCGGCGAATAAAGTGCGGTTGAGGGCGCACTCCTGATCAGTGCTTCATGCGCGTAAACAGAGCCGTCACTCAGGCATGCAATGGGCTGAAATACGGGATGCAAGACATGGCGGCGCATCAGCGTGGCCAATGGTCCTCGTCCCCGACGCAACGCGCTGGTTGGCATGCCGGAAGGGATGACCCTCGCACGTCGTTCAAACTCACGCTGGGAGCCGTTTGGTTGGGAAAACCTGGTGCGCAGAGTTTCAGAAATGATCTGTTGAGAAGCGCTCATGTGGTGTCTGCCTATCTAAAG
>JAUXQA010000314.1 GCA_030683195.1 Rhodoferax sp.
AGGTCGGCGTGGTCGGTGAAATGCCAATAGAAGCTGCCCCGCGTGACGCCCAGCGTGTCGGCAATGACCAGCACGCGCACATTGTCAAACCCGCCTTCCACGACGGCCTTGAAGGCTGCATCAAGCCAGTCATCACGTGAGAGTCGGGATGACTCCGGCAGTTTTTTTGATTTTGATGCGATGGCGGTGCTGGTTTTGTTTTTTTCAGACATGGCGGGGTTTCTTTTCAAATGCTGCGGTCGATCGCGTGCGCACGCCAGCCACCCGATGATGCCCTGACAAGGCATGGTGTAAACCCTGACATACATCAATGTATGTCCATGGTACATTTTTCGTCTCAATACAGTAGTGTATTGAATGCTGGAAAAACACCAACGCCTCAGGCAAAAAGTTGCCACCCCACTGGAGACTGACCGTGAAAAATTCGCCTGTTCCGAGCCGGCCCATCAAGGCTATTTTGAAAACTGCATCGTGTCTGGCACTGGTTGCCGGTGGCGTCAACGCGATTGCAGCCGAGGGCTACAAGTTGCGCCAGACACCCATCGGTGCCTTTGGCGGTGAGATCGCTGCTGCAGCGGACAGCCCGGGTCTGTTTGGAACGGCAGTCCTCACGCACATCAATATTTACCAATTGACCGACAACGAGGGTAACGACGTTGGCGTGCCTGGGCGCAACGTGCCCCTGCCCACGGGCACGCCCACCGGGGGCGCGGTATCCAACGGAAGGTACACACTCAATGTGCCTGCCGGAACGATCGAGTTCAGCCAGAAGCAGACGCAGCTGAACCTCGTGGGTGGTTACCTGACCGAGAGCACCTATGCAGATGGCCGCATTGCGTTCGTGGTGAACGTGCCGCTGATCAAGCAATCCAGAAGCTATGTCGCAACCCAGCCTTTAGGCACGGTGTTGCCGACGTTGGCCGGAACGCCGCCGGTTTCAGCCTTGCCCAGCGCGCCGTTACGTGGCGCGATTGCTGCGGTAGCCGCCGCGGTGAATGCGCAGGTACAAGCCGGTGTGGCGGCAAGCGCGAGCCAACCCATCTTGCAAAACACGGAAACCACCGGTTTTGGCGACACCGAGTTTTCGGCGGTGTGGATCCGCCACCGGGACCGTCTCAAGGTTGCAGCGGGTGTGTCATTGTTTGCGCCCACCGGGTCCTATGACAAGGCGCGCGGCCCGAACCCTGGCTTTGGCAATTTCTACACCCTGCGCCCTGGCGTTGCGGTCACTTACAACCTGAATCCCAACCATACCGATGCCCAATGGGACGCGGGTGTAACGATTGCAGGGCGCTTGTCTTACGGCATCAACAGCACCAACAAAGACACTGACTACCGCAGTGGCAACTTTTTGTATGGCGAACTGGGTGCCGTCAAGGTGGTGGGCAACTGGGCGCTGGGTGTCAATGTGTTGGCGGTGCAGCAGGTCACGGATGACAGTGGCGCAGGTGCCCCGACCGATGGCCGGCGGTACCGCACCTACGGAGTGGGTCCCTTTATTTCGTACAAGTTGCCGGGCAAGGATGCGGGCTTCAATGTTCAATACAGCGATAACTTTGGCGGCCGCAACGCGATTGCGACCCGGGCGCTGCAGCTGCGCTTCGTCAAAGCCTGGTAAGCACGGAGTCGCCTGATGTCGATTGCCAGTTGGCTCATGCCCGCCATCAGTCAGCGCCTGCTGGCCCGGGACCGTTTGCTCAAGCAGCGCGCCAGGTTGGAGCGCAAGCGGGCAGCGCGGGGCGAGCGGCACCAGGTGCTGTATTTTCATCAGGTGGATGATCCCTACAGCGCACTGACTGCCAACATCCTTGAGGCGTTATTGGCGCGTTACGACGTGGATCTGGTGGCGCATGTGGTGGGGCCGCCGTCCGACTCGGCGGCACCGGAGCGGGAGCGCCTGGTGGCTTACAGCCGGGTGGATGCAGAGCGTCTGGCCCGGCACCATGGACTGGCTTTTTCTGACCCGGGTGCGCAACCCTCTGCGCAGAGAGTGAGCGCTTTGACGGCCCAACTGGTGGGCGCTTGCCAGGCCCGGCGGTTCCATGAATTTTCCGGCCTCCTTTGCAAGGGCCTGTGGCGAGATGAATCTGTTGTGCCCCAGGGCTTGCAGAGCACCTTGCCAACGCCAGCCACCCCAGCGGAGGTGGATGCGCATTTGGCTGCGGCGAACGCCTTGCGGCAGCGCCTGGGCCACTATTTGGGGGCTACGTTTTACTACGGAGGTGAGTGGTATTGGGGCATTGATCGCTTGCATCATCTGGAGCGCCGCTTGCAGGCGCTGGGCGTCGCCCGACCGGGCGTTCAAGGCCTGATGTTTGCGCCGGATCAGGACCTCCGTGACGCTGTGCCAATCATTCACCCTGAACCGATTGAATTCTTTTTTTCCTTGCGCAGTCCGTATTCGGCCATCGTGGCGGAACGCGTTTTCAAGCTGGGGCAGCTTACCGGGGCACCGGTTCGCCTTCGTTATGTATTGCCCATGGTCATGCGGGGCCTGAGCGTGCCGCGCATCAAGCGCATGTACATCGCCCTGGATGCGGCGCGTGAGGCTTTTGAGCGAGGCATTCCCTTTGGGCGGCTCAATGACCCAGTAGGTCGACCCACCGAGCGGGGCTTGGCGCTCATACCGTATGCCGAGCGAATGGGTGAAGGGCAACGCTATGTGCTGTCCTTCCTGCGCGGCGTCTGGTCCGAAGGTCTTGACGCCGGCAGTGACCGGGGCTTGCGCACCATCGTCGAGCGGGCGGGACTGTCGTGGCCCGAGGCCCGGCATGCCCTGAAAGAAGATGGCTGGCGCCGCGTGGCCGAGGAAAACCGTGTGGCCATGCTGGATCTCGGCTTGTGGGGTGTGCCCTCATTTCGGGTAGGCAGCACAGCCGTTTGGGGGCAGGACCGCTTGTGGGCAGCCCAGGAAGCCCTGCTGAGTACATCCGCTCCCCTGGAATCAACCGAGAGCTAAACAATGATTTTGACTGTCCTGAAGGCTGCGTGTTTGTCGGCCTATCTTTTGGCGCTGGCGGGCTTGGCCGGCCTGCTCCCGGCGGCGATGGCTGCCACCGTGCAACAACTGGCTTTGGTGCTTTTGTTGGTTCATGCCGTGGAGTTGGTCGTGATGTTCAAGCATGTGCGGCTGTATCGCGGCTCATTGGCCGCAAGTGTGATCCTGACTTTGTTGTTTGGCTTGCTGCACTGGCGGCCACTGGCGCAAGCAGCTGCCCAAGCGGCCGCTCGCAGCGCGTGACCAACGGTGGTTTTTCCATGAACAAGACAGCTGCAGCCAGTTTCAAAAAATGGATGCTGGCCTTGGCCATGGCTGCGTTCTGTGTGGCCGGGACGGCCAGCACCACGCGCCCAAATATCGTGGTGCTGCTGGCGGACGATTGGGGATTCACGGATGTAGGCGCTTTTGGCGGGGAGATCGCGACGCCCCATCTGGATGAATTGGCCCGCCGAGGCATGCGGTTCTCCAATTTTCATGTGGCGGCTTCCTGCGCGCCCACCCGCTCCATGCTGTTGACGGGTGTTGACAACCACCGCAACGGAATTGGCAACCTGCGCGAAACCATGCCGCAGTCGCACCTGGGCAAGCCGGGCTATCTGGGCTCGTTGGACACCAATGTCGTCACCGTGGCCACGCTGCTCAAGGACAGCGGCTACCGCACCTACATCACCGGCAAGTGGAATGTGGGCTCCGAGCCACACAACCGACCGGATCAGCGCGGCTTTGACCGCTCCATCGTTCAGGGTGACACGGGCTCGGACAACTGGGAGCCCCGCAAACGCTACCTGCCGCACGCGGCCAAGGTGGACTGGTTTGAAGACGGCAAAGAAACCGTGATGCCAACCGATTACTACTCGACCGAGTTTTTTGTTGACAAGGCTCTGGACTACATCAACTCGGGTGCCAAGAGTGGCAAGCCATTTTTCGCCTATATCGGTTTTCAGGCCAACCATGTGCCAGTTCAGGCGCCCCAGGTCTTTATCGACAAATACAAGGGCCGGTACGCGCAGGGCTGGACGGCGCTGCGCCAGGAGCGACGAGACAAGGCGGCTGAATTGGGTTTGATCCCCAAAGGCACGGCCATGCAAACCATGTCGACCACCCAGGATTGGGCCCGACTGAGTGGGAAGGACAAGCACCACCAGGCCCGCGAAATGGAGGTGTACGCGGCGATGGCTGACGCCATGGACCACCATGTGGGCCGACTGGTGACCCACCTCAAGGAAACCGGGCAATACGAGAACACCGTGTTTGTGTTTTTGTCCGACAACGGGGCTGAGGGCTCTGACTACGCAGACGCCACGATCTGGCTTCAAACCCAGTACACGCAAGATACGGACAAACTCGGTGCCAAGGGGGCCTACGGCATACCCGGACCGAGCTGGGCCAGTGCCTCGGTGTCGCCCCTGAATACCTACAAGTTTTACGCGGGTGAGGGTGGTATTCGCGTGCCCCTGATCATCTCGGGCGTGGCGGGCATGCCGCAAAACCGGATTCACCACAGCCTGGCGCATGTGAACGACATTGTGCCAACGCTGCTGGAGTTGGCGCAGGTTCCCGCGCCGGGCAGCAGTTACCAGGGGCGAACGGTAGAACCCCTGCACGGGGTGAGCCTGCTGCCTGTCCTATATGGGACAGCACAGCGGGTGCATGCGGCAGACAAGCCGATTGGCTACGAGCTGTCCGGCAATCTCGCCTTGTTCAAGGGTGATTTGAAACTGATCAAAAACAGCCCGCCTGTGGGCGATGGCCAGTGGCGCCTCTTTGACATCGTGAAAGACCCGGGCGAAACGCAAGACCTGCAACAGCAAATGCCCGAGGTCTTCAAGGCGATGCAGGTCGACTATGCGGCCTACGCCAGCGCCCACGGCGTATTGCCCATGCCCGAGGGCTACAGCCCCACACGGCAAGTGCTCATCAACAGCTTTGTGAATTACTGGATTCCTGCTTATAAGACACCGGTGATCGCCGTGTTGCTGGGGCTGGGCCTCTTGGTGACGGGCTGGGTTGTGCGGCGTCGCGGGCGCGTCCGGTGACGCCTTCCGGCTATTTTGCAAGCCCCTGGCCTGGAGAGGATGGCGGGCCTGAACGGCTGCAGACTCCGCGAGAAGGCACCGGTCTGGCCTTGCGCAAGGGCGAGTCGCTGGCCTGCACGACCCGCAACACCCTGATGTCGACCATGACGGTGTTGGGGGCGCCAGGTGAGGTTTACCTGTTGACGCATTCGGCCTTGCGGGCCAAGGTGGGGCTGCCCACAACTGCTTGTGTGGAGTTGATCGACCCGCACTCGCTCAAGACCCTGCGTCGCTCACCCCGCCTGGCAGGAGGACCGATGTGGCCTGGCGGCATGGCAATTCATCGCAATAGTGATCTTTATGTGGTGTATGGGCGCTACGTTCACCGCCTGAACCGCCAGTGTGAGCTGCTGGGCTCCTTGAAGCTGGCCGTGCAGGCGCCCTACAACTCTTTCGTCATTCTGGATAACGGCCTGATCGTGACAAAGAACTTGTCCGATAACCAGCCAGCCCGACTCAGTGTGGTGGATGCGCAGACTTTGACACTGGCCTGCCCGGATACGGAATGCCCCGAGCCATCCATCGCCCGCTTGAGTTCCAGCGGCAACACGGTGTATGTAGTGGGAGTGCGCTCCATCTTTCGCTATCACTGGAATGACGACAGGCAACGCCTGGTTTTTGACACCAGTTGGCAGCTTGATTACGTTGGTTCCACAGCGCAAACCTACGGCTGGGACGTGGTTCTTGACAGCAAGAATGCCTGGTTCATGGACAACGGCAAACACCGCTACTTCCACAAGATGATTGGCGCCGGCGTCAGCCCAACGCCCAACCGGTTGATCCGCGTGTCATTGAC
Source organism: Rhodoferax sp. (assembly GCA_030683195.1). Taxonomy (GTDB): domain Bacteria; phylum Pseudomonadota; class Gammaproteobacteria; order Burkholderiales; family Burkholderiaceae_C; genus Rhodoferax. Next base: position 5,873 of record JAUXQA010000314.1, read on the forward strand.
CAATTCAAGTGACCACGAGGCGCCGGAGGTCTGTGGCGCGCGCGGGGGAAGCATCACCAATCCGCCTTTGGTGGACCTGAAGCGCCAGATCGTTGTGGGCTATGACTCGGCCAACCGCCATGTGCAGGCCTGGCGTTTCAACACGCCGTCTGGCACCCTGGAGCCGTTGTGGCAAAAGTCCCCTTTCGGTTGTGCCAGCCACATGATCTTGTATCCGGATACGGGTGAACTGGTCGTCAATGATTACCGTCATCACGGCGAAGAGGTCGTGGTGCTCAACATTGAATCGGGCGAGGAGCTTGGTCGCGTTCGCAGCGGCGGGTTGACCCAGGGTGTGGTGTTTCCCAGTGTGGGCTGGGGCCGGGATTTTTATTGGTCTTCTATGGGGCGTTTGGCGCGGGTCTATGTGCAATGAATAAAACTATTTTGATCACCGGTGCTGGCTCCGGCATTGGCCGTGATGCTGCGTTTGCCCTGGCGGCGCGCGGTCACCGTGTGTTGGCCACGACGTTTGATGAGTCCCAAGCGATCGCCCTGCGCGCCGAATGCCTGGCGCGCAAGCGCGCCATTGAGGTGTTCAAACTGGACATCACCTCGCCCTCGGATCGCGATCAGGTCTTGCGGTTTGAAATCGATGTGTTGGTGAATAACGCAGCCATCGGTGACTCGGGTTCTTTGGCTGAGGTCGATGTCAACCGCATCCGCCACACCTTCGAAGTCAATGTGTTTGCCACGCTGGAGCTTACTCAAGTGGTGCTACGCGGCATGATTGCCCGACAGCGCGGAACCGTCCTTTTCGTCAGTTCGATTGCGGGTCGCATTCCCATGCCGTTCCTGATGCCCTACTCAATGACGAAATTTGCTTTGTCTGCAGCGGGCGCAGCCCTTCGGGCTGAAATGGATGAGCTGGGTCGCAACATCCAGGTGGCCTTGATTGAACCCGGCGCCATTCACACGGGATTCAACCAAAGCATGAACGACCGCAAGTACGAGTGGATGGGTGAGGGGTCGTATTTCAAGGACCAGACTTTGAAGATGAAGGCCAGGGAGGCGCGTATTTTCAGCCTGCTTGAAGCCCGCAGCACCGCTTCCATCGTCAGGCAGATGGTCAAGGCAGCCGAGGCCCGTCGGCCTCGGCTGCGTTATGTCGCGCCCTGGGCTCAGGGGGCCATGGTCCGGTTGGCGCGAATTTTCGGTGCGTGAATTTTGTAAAGGAATACCCATGACAATGCGCCGTCTTTTACTCATCACCCTGCCGGTGCTTGTTTTGGGCGCCGCATCCCTCTATGCCTTCAGGGCGCCGCTGAGTCTGGCGGTTGCCCAGCGCGTGGCAGCCAGCCGCATGGGCATCGACACGCTGAAAACCCTGCCCGAGGGGCTGCATGTTGGTTTGTGCGGCGCGGGGTCGCCCATGCCGGACGATCGACGGATGGGGCCGTGCACGGTGGTGGTTGCGGGCAAACGATTGTTTGTATTTGATACGGGCAATGGCAGCACCCGAAACCTCGGGAAGATGGGCTTTGTCCACGGCCACATCGAGGCGATTTTCCTGACGCATTTTCATTCTGACCATATCGATGGGCTGGGCGAGTTGCTGATGCAGCGCTGGGTGTCTACTGGCAATGCAGCCCCGGTTCCCCTGTACGGTCCGCCTGGCGTCGAGAAGGTGGTTGCAGGTTTTATGCAGGCCTATGGACAAGACGCGCATTACCGAACCGCCCACCACGGTGACAAGACGGTGCCCGTCAGCGGTTTTGGGGCGACGGTGATGCCGTTCACGGCACCTCTCGGCGGCCATGTCGTGCTGCTCAAGGATGCAGACCTTGAGATCACAGCCTTCCTGGTGGATCACAAACCGGTGCATCCGGCGGTGGGCTACCGCATCAACTACAAAGGCCGCAGCGTGGTGATCAGTGGTGACACGGTCAAGTCAGCCGTCGTGCAGCGCGAGGCCGCAGCTGTTGATGTGCTGGTGCATGAGGCCATGTCCATGCGCATGATGGGCCTGCTGGAGCAGGGTGCGGTCACTGCAGGGCGTCCCAATGTCAAAAAACTCATGGCAGACATCGTGGACTACCACACCTCGCCGGAGCAGGCCGCCGAAACGGCGCGTGACGCCAAGGTGGGCTATCTGCTGCTCAATCACATTGCGCCACCGCTGCCGATGCCCGGCCTGGAAAAAGCCTTTTTGGGTGAGGCGCCCGCTATTTTCAGCGGTCCCATTCGCGTCGGTGCAGATGGCGACTTCATCAGCCTGCCCGTTGGGTCGACTCAAGTGAATGCAGGCAAGCTCTTTTAACTCCTCACCAGCAGAAGCCATCATGCGACCCCTTCCGATCATCCAGAAAATTCTGCGCACGCCCGAGGCTCGGTTTTCGGAGTTGCCAGACTTTCCCTACCTCCCGCATTACACCGAGGTCGGCGGGCTGCGCATCGCCCACATTGATGAAGGCCCGCGCGATGGACCCGTGGTGCTCCTGATGCATGGGGAGCCTACGTGGTCATTTCTTTACCGAAAGATGATTCCTGTGCTGGTGACTGCAGGCTACCGCGTCATTGCACCTGACCTGGTAGGTTTTGGCCGGTCGGACAAGCCCGCTGGCAAGGCGGACTATTCGTACATGAACCATGTGCAATGGATGGCGGCCTGGGTAGAGGCCAACGACCTCACGCACATGACCCTGTTTTGCCAGGACTGGGGCTCGCTAGTGGGCCTGCGGGTGGTGGCCGAGTTACCCGAACGCTTTGACCGCATTGTGCTGGCCAACGGCGGCTTGCCCACAGGGACCACGCCCACGCCAAAGGCGTTCAAGATCTGGCGTGCATTTGCCGTCTTCAGCCCGTGGTTTCCTATTGGCCGGATCGTCAAGACGGGTTGCGCGGCGGGCTTGACGCCCCAGGAAGTCGCGGCTTATGACGCTCCCTTTCCATCACGCCAATTCCGCATTGCAGCGCGGTTGTTCCCCACCTTTGTACCGGCTACGCCTGACGACCCGGAGCGGGCCAATAACGAGCGCGCCTGGGAGCTGTTCAAGCATTGGGACAAGCCCTTTTTGACGCTGTTCAGCACACGTGACCCCGTTACGCGGGGTGGCGAGAAAATTTGGCAGAAGCTGGTGCCTGGCGCGCACGGCCAACCCCATGCCGCCATCCGGGGTGCGGGGCACTTTTTGCAGGAAGACAAGGGCGCGGAGGTAGCGCGTGCCATTGTGTCCTTTCTGCGGATACCCTCACCTGGAATAGCTTAAAAAGCTGGCTTTCCTTGACGCAGGATC
>JAUXQA010000323.1 GCA_030683195.1 Rhodoferax sp.
GCAGAGTCAATGGCAGCCATGGACATCCAGATGAAAGCGATGCGTGAGATGCACGAAAAAATGATGGCGGCCAAACCCCTGAAGAACGCAAAGCACTCATGGGCGACCACATGAAAGCCATGCAAGACGGTATGTCCATGATGGGAAAAATGGGTTCAATGGGTTCAATGTCCGGAATGAGCGATATGAAGGGTATGGGTGGTATGGGCGCCGACGCCAAGAAAGGCGGGATGTCCATGGACATGATGGGCCATCACGACATGATGGAAAAGCGCATGGAAATGATGACGTCCATGATGCAAATGATGATGGATCGCCTACCCACTGCAGCCGCCCAATAGGTTGCTTTGACACCCGTCGGATGGGTGCCGCAATCCCTGCTGAATTTCATGTATTGAAAGAAAGACGTTTATGTTGAAAAGAAGAGAGCTATTCCATTTTCTGGGTGCTGCAACTCTGATGGCTTCTGGTGTAGGGCAAGCCAAGACGGTAGCAGTCAAATCATTCCGCCACTACCCGTTTGACCCAGTGGCTGCAGAGAACTTTTTGCAGAAACTCTTTGTTCCAATAGGCAGCGGTCCATTTGGTGTCCTGGACGTAGCAGGGCCATTGACGGTGCGGGCGACTGCCGCCAGTTTTCCCCTCCTGCCAGGGAGGCCATCACCATTCCTGCTCTACCAAACAGAGCAGTCTGGCAAGGCATACCAGAACCCCATACTGCGTATGGAAAGTGGTGCAAACCTCAAAGTTACGTTGCGCAATGAATTGGCAGAGCCAACCATCATTCATTGGCATGGTTTACTCACACCGGCCAAGATGGACGGTCATCCGGCCAGCACGATAGCCCCAGGCCAGTCTTTTGAGTATGACTTCAAAGTGCGCAATCGCGGCGGCACCTACTGGTACCACACCCATGCGCACAACCTTACGGCCAAACAAGCCTATAACGGCTTGGCGAGCTTTTTTCTCGTAGAGGACGAAGACCAACGCAGGCTGACCCAGTCTGTGGATCTCAAGCTGGGTGAAACGGACCTGCCGCTGGTCATCCAAGACAAGCAGTTCGATGGCGAGGGCAAACTGCGCTACCAACCGAACGGGCAGGAAGCCATGATGGGATGGCTGGGTGACATTGTGCTGTCGAACTTGACTCCCAATGCCTACCAGACGGTTGCACCGCGCACCTATCGCCTGCGCATTCTCAATGGTTCCAATGCACGCATCTACCGGCTTGCCTTTCTGAAAGGGAAGGAGCGGCTGAGCTACACAGTCATCGGAACCGATGGTGGGCTGATAGAACGTCCACAAACCACAACGGAAGCATTTGTTGCACCGGGGGAGCGACTGGACATTCTGTTTGATGCCGGTCAGGCTAAGGCGGGTGAGTCGGTATTCCTCAAGAGCCTGCCGTTTGACCCCATGGAGAACGAAGGCGACGCTGGAAGCATGCCCGGCATGGGCGAGAGCACATCACGTCTGGACATGGGGGCGGAGTTCAACATCCTGAAGCTCGTGGTTGGCGAAGGAGCGCGCGTGGAATTGAAATTGCCAGCGGAGTTGTCTCAAGTTACCCCTATTCCTTTGGCAGGTGCAGCCAAGCGCAATATCAAGCTATCGCTCCAGGGAATGAACTTCCTGATCAATGGCCGCACTTTCAAAATGGACGAAATCGCCTTTGACGTGAAACGTGGATCACGAGAGGTATGGACTATCAGCAACCCCAAACTGGGGATGCCCCATCCGATTCATCTTCATGGCTTTTCTTTTCAGGTCATTGAGCGCCTCAACAGCCCGAAACAAATCGCAGGCTTGGCGAAATTCGGCAAGGGGCGCACTGTGAGCGATTTGGGCTGGAAGGACACCGTGTTGGTCTGGCCGGGCGAGACGGTACGCGTCGCGATTGACTTCTCCCACGACTTCCCGGGCGATCAGACCTATATGGTGCATTGCCATAACCTGGAGCATGAGGATGCCGGGATGATGATCAATTACCGGGTGACCGGTTGAGTGGCTGTTTCTCTTCAAAAAGTATTTTCAATTGGAGTATCAAATGAACCGCACTCACGATCCTGAATACGCAACCGAACACTCGGATCCACCACCCTTCTGGAGTTCCAGATATGGCATTGGGCTTTTGGTATTGGGGGCTATAGCAGCTTACTTCTTGTTGACGGAGCATCTGGCTCACGTCGTGGGTGCGCTGCCACTTCTCATCCTGCTGGCATGCCCCCTGATGCATGTTTTCATGCACCACGGCCATGGTGGGCATGGCCACTCCCATCATGGGGATCAAAAACCCAATGCAGATGTGAACAAGCCTGTTGAAACTAAGCCAGGAGATCCAACATGAATCATGACCAACCCGCCTACGGACTCTGGACGCTGGTGATTTTCAACTCAGCGATCTTCATCATGTTTGCCTATAGTTTTTTTAAGCCCGCGACAGCGCGCGATTGGAGAACCTTCAGCGCATTTTCAGCCTTCATCGTGGCGCTCTTTGTGGAGATGTACGGCTTCCCGCTCACCATCTATCTTCTGTCAGGATGGTTGCAAACCAGATACCCGGGCTTGGACATCCTGACCCATGACGCAGGGCACCTGTGGTCCACACTGTTGGGTGAGAAAGGCGATCCGCACTTTGGACCATTGCACATCGCAAGCTATGTATTTTTGGGCTTCGGCTTTTATCTGCTGTCCAACGCCTGGAATGTGCTTTACCACGCCCAGCGCAGGCATGCATTGGCCACTGCTGGACCCTATGCCCGAATGCGTCATCCGCAGTACGTGGCCTTTGTTCTGATCTTGCTGGGATTTCTTTTGCAATGGCCAACCTTGTTAACGCTACTGATGTTCCCCATATTACTGGTGATGTACGGGCGTTTGGCGGTGACCGAAGAGGCAGAAATGCGGGCACAGTTTGGCGCGGCGTTTGACCGTTATGCGATGCAAACACCGCGGTTCCTTCCGCGCCTTGCCAAAGGACCTGCAGCGCAGTGATCCGGATTGATTGAAAACTAAAGGAGTAATCCATGACAACAGTAGAACTTTCAGTTCAAGGCATGACCTGTGGATCGTGCGTGAAGCACGTCACCAAGGCCTTGCAATCGGTTGCCGGCGTGAGCCGGGTCGAGGTGGACTTGGCCAACGGGCGCGCGACGGTCGAGGGAGAGTTAGCGTCGGGGGCGGCACCGCTGATTGCGGCATTGGCCAACGAAGACTACCCGGCCCAGCTGGCATCTGGCGCGGGGCCTACACCAGCGCCCAAAGCCGCTGGCTGCCATAACAACCAAGGCAGCCAAAGCGGCGAAGGTGGCAAAGCAGCCCAAGGCAACAAGAGCGGCTGTTGCTGCAAATAGCCCTCTTTTTTCCCATTCATATCAGAGGCACCACCATGCGCAAAATTATTTCTATTTTTCTGGCAGCTGCAACGCTAACTCTGGCGGGCTGTGGTTACAACACCTTCCAAAGCACGGACGAGCAAATCAAGGCCAGTTGGGCGGAGGTATTGAACCAATACCAACGCCGGGCCGACTTGATTCCCAATCTGATCAGCACGGTTAAGGGCGAGACCAAGTTCGAGCAGGAAACTTTGACCAAAGTGGTGGAGGCGCGCTCCAAAGCCACGGCCATTCAGGCCACGCCCGAGTTGGTCAACGACCCGGCGGCATTTCTGAAGTTTCAACAGGCACAAGGGCAGTTGTCGGGCGCTTTGTCGCGCCTGTTGGTGGTGTCCGAGAACTACCCAAACCTCAAAGCCAACCAGGCATTTCGCGATTTGCAAGCGCAACTGGAAGGCACTGAAAACCGCATCACCGTGGCGCGCAACCGCTATATCCAATCGGTCAAAGACTACAACGTGACCGTGCGCTCGTTTCCCTCCAACCTGACAGCGATGGTGTTTGGCTACAAAGAAAAAGCCAACTTCACCGTGGAAAACGAGAAGGAAATTTCCCGCCCACCCACCGTCAGTTTTGACAGCCCAGGCGCCGCACCGCAGGGTGCCGCATCGGGAGCAGCCAAGTGAGTCTTCAGGGGTTGGCACGCCGATTCGGCACAGCCTTGGCGCTGGCACTGGCGCTGCTGGCTCCCTGCGCCACCACAGCGCAGGTCGCGGTGCCTGCGCTGTTGGGGCACGTGACGGACCAGACAAAAACCCTTGCACCGGAGCAGATTGCTGCGCTGGAGCAAACCTTGTCGGCCTTCGAGGCGCGTAAGGGCAGCCAACTGGCGGTGTTGATCGTTCCCAGTACCGCGCCCGAAGAGATCGAGCAGTTTGCGTTGCGCGTGGCCGAGCAATGGAAACTGGGGCGCAAAAAAGTAGACGATGGCGCGATTCTGATCGTGGCCAAGAACGACCGTGCGCTGCGCATTGAGGTGGGCTACGGCTTGGAAGGTGCACTGTCTGACATCACCAGCAAACGCATCATTAGCGAGACCATCACGCCCCGGTTCAAGCAGGGTGACTTCTATGGCGGTATTGAGGCTGGCGTGGCGCAGATCATCAAGGTGGTAGAGGGTGAGCCACTGCCTGCCCCGAGTGGCAGGCCCACAGGAAGCTATGACGATGTCCGTCAAATGCTGCCCGTCCTTTTTATCGTGGTATTGGCCGTTGGCGGCGTCTTGCGCAGCGCTTTGGGCAAAGTCCCTGGCGCACTTGTCACGGGCGCGGTGGTGTCTGTCCTGGCCTGGTTTGTGATCGGCACCCTGTTCCTCTCCGCCGTGGCGGGCCTCGGCGCCCTGGTTTTTACTTTGGTGGGCAGCACACGCATGCTGTATGGCATCGGCGGAATGGGTGGCGGTGGTCGGGGTGGAGGTGGAGGATTTAGGGGCGGTGGTGGCGGTTTTGGTGGCGGTGGTGCATCGGGGAGGTGGTAGTTATGGATGTCTTACGCACCCTCAAACATCTGTTTTTCTTGGATTGGCAGGTGCGGCGTGCTTTTCCGAAGTCGAGCCTGGATGCCATCGCGCAAGCGATCCACGTCAGCGAGCAGACGCATGGCGGGGAAATCCGCTTTGTGGTCGAGGCCAGTCTAGAAGGCGCACCGCTCTGGACAGGGCAGACCACCCGCGAGCGGGCCATTGACGTGTTCTCGCAATTGCGGATTTGGGACACCGAGGGTAACAACGGTGTGTTGATTTACCTGCTGCTGGCGGACCGGTCGGTGGAAATCATTGCGGACCGGGGCATCCATACGCGCACCGGCAGCGCACCCTGGGTGGCCATTTGCCGCGCTATGGAGCTTGCCTTCTCGAAGTCCGATTTTTTGCCGGGCGCTGTGACCGGCATTACCGCCATTGCCAAAGTGATTGGCCAACACTTTCCCGCGCAAGGCAAACGCACCAACGAGTTGCCGGATAACCCAGTCGTCTTGACATGAACGCCATCTATCGTCATTTCCTTAAATACCATGCCACATACAGAACACGCCCCCGGACATACACATTCCCATGACCATCACCATGGCGACTCCCATTCTGCAGCACCGCTCCTAGGTAGCAAGGACGGTGCGAATGCTGAGTTGAAAGACCCAGTTTGCGGCATGACCGTCACGGCCCAGTCGCCGCACCACTCAGAACACATGGGGCGCAGCTTCCTCTTTTGCAGCACAAAATGCAAAGCAAAATTTGATAGGAGTCCCATGCAGTACATGGGAACGTCTGCGAACGAATCCCCGCCCAATTCCATTCCCGTGCCAGCGGCAACCGGCTCCGTCTACACCTGCCCCATGCACCCCGAGGTGCGCCAGGACCACCCTGGCAACTGCCCCAAATGCGGCATGACGCTCGAACCAGTCATGCCCTCCCTGGAGGATGACGACAACCCCGAGCTTCGCGATTTCCAGCACCGCTTTTGGTGGACCCTGCCGCTGACAGTCATCGTGTTCGCGCTGGCGATGTTCGGCGAGCGGTTGCAACTGATGGACATGCGCACACAGAGTTGGGTTGAGTTGGTGCTGGCATCGCCCATCGTGCTGTGGGCCGGATGGCCGTTCTTCACCCGCGGTTGGCAATCTGTGGTCAACCGCAGCCCCAATATGTGGACCCTGATTGGCCTGGGCACGGGCGCGGCATACGTGTACAGCTTAGCGGCCACCGTGGCACCGCAGGCTTTTCCCGACTCGTTCATTTCCATGGGCCGGGTGGCGGTGTATTTTGAGGCTGCCGCTGTCATCATCTCCTTGACGCTGCTTGGTCAAGTCATGGAGCTCAAAGCCCGCTCGCAAACGTCTGCGGCCATCAAGTCTTTGCTAGGCCTGGCTCCCAAAACCGCGCGGCGGATTCGCCCAGACGGAACTGAAGAAGATGTGGCGCTAACGAATGTCCACATCGGCGACCTCTTGCGCATTCGGCCCGGTGAAAAGGTGCCCGTGGACGGCGTGGTGACCGAGGGTGGCAGTGCGGTGGACGAGTCCATGCTGACCGGCGAGCCCTTGCCGGTGAGTAAAAGGGTGGGAGACAAGGTGATTGGGGCCACTCTAAATACCGGTGGTGCCTTGGTCATGCGCGCAGAAAAGGTGGGATCCAGGACAGTGCTTTCACAAATTGTGCAGATGGTGGCCCAGGCCCAGCGGTCCCGGGCGCCAATGCAGCGCATGGCGGACGTTGTGGCGGGCTACTTTGTGGTCTCAGTGGTAGCAATTGCGCTGCTCACCTTCTTCGTCTGGGGCTTATTTGGCCCTGCGCCCAGCTGGGTGTACGGACTCATCAATGCGGTGGCGGTGCTTATCATCGCTTGCCCTTGCGCGTTGGGTTTGGCCACACCCATGTCCATCATGGTGGCCACAGGCCGGGGTGCGACCCAGGGGGTTTTGTTCCGCGATGCCGCCGCGATTGAGAACTTCCGCAAGATTGACACGCTCATCATCGATAAAACCGGCACGCTGACCGAAGGCAAGCCGTCATTTGACCGCGCCGTGCCAGCTGCGGGTTTTGAAGCGGGCGAAGTGCTGCGCCTGGCCGCCAGCCTGGACCAGGGCAGCGAGCATCCCTTGGCCGAAACCATCGTGCGCGCCGCGCGTGAGCAAGGCATGGCGCTGGATAAACCTGAAAACTTTGAGTCGGGCTCGGGCATCGGCGTGCGTGGCCAAGTGGGGGGGCGACAGTTGGCGCTAGGTAACACCACTCTGATGGAGCAAATCGGAGTGTCGGTGGCTGCCATGGTGGCCCAGGCCGAGGCATTGCGCATCGAGGGTGCCAGTGTGATGCACCTGGCGGTTGACGGTCAATTGGCGGGGCTACTGGCCGTGTCTGACCCCATCAAGGCCAGTACCCCCGAGGCGCTGGCAACCTTGAAAACCGCAGGCCTGCGGATCATCATGGCCACGGGTGACGGCCTGACCACGGCCAAAGCCGTGGGTGCCAAGTTGGGCATCGACGAGGTTTATGGCGAAGTCAAACCTCAGGACAAGCTGGCATTGGTGGAGCGCCTGCAAAAAGAGGGCCGTGTGGTGGCCATGGCAGGTGATGGCATCAACGATGCACCAGCTTTGGCTAAAGCCGATGTGGGTGTGGCCATGGGCACGGGAACCGATGTGGCAATGAACAGTGCACAGGTCACTTTAGTGAAAGGCGACTTGCGGGGCATCGCGGTAGCGCGCTCGCTGTCTGTAGACACCGTGGCCAATATGAAGCAAAACTTGGTATTTGCGTTTTTGTATAACGCTCTTGGCATTCCGGTCGCCGCAGGGGTGTTGTTCCCCTGGACGGGTTGGTTGCTGTCGCCATTGATCGCTGCCTTGGCCATGAGCTTCAGCTCGGCGTCGGTGATTGGAAATGCACTGAGGCTGCGCAATAGGCAGGATTGATCTCCATGCTCTAGCCCTGCACCTTTTAAGGTTGGAGGCATCCATAGCATCTCGGCCTGATGCGGGTATACGTTTTTGGCCTCAAATCCTCTGTTTCAGAGGGAAAATCCACTCGTTTTACCTTTTCGAGGAGATAGGCTCTTTTAGCCTTGTAGTCGAGCAAGACGCCATCGGCATCCAAGGCAATGACTTGGTTGTTCATTCAGGATCGTCCTGTGCGACTTTTGCAATACGCGTCCACCGCTCGGATCGTCCGTTTTTCAAGTTGTCTTGATGGTCGAGCTCCATAAGTCTCTCAAAGTCCTTGCTGCCGAACTCCCGGCCAACAGGAACAATATCAAGCCAGGCTTGCTCTTCTTGCGATCGCCACATGAACAAAGTCGAGTAGATACGACCGTGCAGTAAGTGATCGATATCCTTTTTCCTCTTGCGTAGACTAAGCACGATATACCTCTTTCGGGTTACGGTCTCATTGATCAGACTTGTAATTAAGCGGCTGCGCTTTTAGGGGCCTTATCGGCTGTGAACAACCAATTCGCATACTTTTCCACGGAGAAAGTGAAGATGCCACGGAAGTTAATGTTCGAAATATGCGCCGGACTGACATGTGACAGCCACTCTGTGCCAGTTGGCGGCAGTGCAGTCACCGAGTCACCAAAGAGGATGTCCTGCATCCGGTGTGATGTCCATGCAAGACACAGATTGGTCATCAGCGTCAGAGAGCCCGAGGCCGCGACAAGTTCGGACTCGTGCTGACCCCTTGGCTTGGAGAAGCTGCCTTGATAGATTGCCCGCTGCAAGGTGTGAACTGACTCGCCATGAACCAAAATACGGTGAATCGTACGGCGCAACTCCTCGCTGCCTATGTAGTCACACAAGTACACGCTACGGACCAGGCGACCTAATTGCACTCCAGCCCGATACAGAGGGCTGTCTGACGATGCAGAGCCGTACCTGGCCAACGCCACAGTAGCGGATGTATGACCAGTTTCGATGGACGAAGCCAAACGCACGAGGTTGTCCCATTGTTCAACGATTGCCTTTAAGGAAACAGTCGGCACCACCATGTCGCTCAAGCCTTCGGGGATTTTGGCTGACTTGGGAACATACAACTTCCGTTCAGTCAATTTGGCAAGTCGTGGACACAAGGAAAATCCGAGCAGTTTGGAAATCGCCATTGCAAATTGGGGTCTCCTCGTTTTCAGTGCAATAAGTGACGGTACGAAAAGCTAGCACTGGCGCGGAGGTGGTGTTGGT
>JAUXQA010000326.1 GCA_030683195.1 Rhodoferax sp.
GCCTGCTTCATGAGACCGGCGAGTTGTCCTTTGTTGAACATGAGGTTTCCTTTGTATTGATTTGAAAAAACAACGATTAAAAATTTTTGGAGAGGACTGCGAAAAACCCACTCAACCCGGCTTGATGGTGCCTGGCACAATTTTCGCGCCAAAATCACGCATCATGGATTGGACGAAGGGGTCATCAAAAATGACCTTCTCAGCTGCCAGTTGCCGTTCAGCGGTCGCAGCCGCGTTGCGCCGGGCAGGGCTGTCGGTCACTCGCCCCACCTCCACAACTAGGCGTACACCGTGGCCCGCCGCAGCCAACGCGACCATCAAGCGGTCCCGGGTGCCACTTTGGTTAAGCGACTCGCGCTCCACCCGCAAGATCCATTGATCGGTGTCGCGCGCCACCAGTTGAGATTGCAGGGCAAGCTCGCGCACCAGCGCAGCTATGGCCTCGGTGCGAACAAGTTGCTGAACGGTTGCATGCCAAAAATCTCCCTCACCCGAGGGCACAAGTACTGCAGTTCCAAGTTGACCCGCAAGCGCCTCAACTCTGGAATCAGCTTGCAGACGAACGGGAAGCGCATCAATCGTGGCGGCCGGCGGCGCTTGCTTGGCGACAGCAGAAGTTGACGCCGCATATGCTGTCATGTCTTGCGCAGGTGCCATTGTCCGCACCGGCACATGACTCCCGGGTGGGATCAGGCCAGAATTTACTACTTTTTTTGACTCTGTAAGATCAATAGATACGCCGGCTAGAGGCTTATTTGGCTCATCTTCCCAAGGTTGAACGCGTGCCGTCTTGGCAGGCTGGGCCTGGGCTGCAGGCACATCCAAGTTGATCTCTGGAAGGACAAGTTCTCGCGGCAGAGGCGCTAGTGCGACGCTGGGCCTTGGGCTGGATTGCGAAACGGGTTGATGGGCTGCCAACAGCCCCGGCGTCGGCTCAGTGACCGGCGAATTCAGGACTTTTTTTTTGACGACAGCCTCACCGGAATCGCGAGGCTTGAAAGCAAGCAGACGCAAGAGCACCATGGTCAACGCGGCATAGTCATCCGGGGCCAGACCAAGTTCTGCACGGCCATGCAGGCAAATGCTGTACAACAACTGCGTCTCATCAGCAGGCATCAATGCAGCCAGTCTGGCCAGATCTGCCGCCTCTGGATCACTTTCATCAACCTGTACGGCGGCATCCGGTACAGCCTGCAATACAGCCATACGCTGCAGGACATTGCTCATCTCCTCCAGCGTGGAGGCCGCGCTCAGGCCATTCAAGCGCAAAGTTTCAGAGGTCTCAACCACGGTTTTGCCATCGCCTTCAGCCAAGGCTTCAATCAGACGAAAAACATAGGACCGGTCCACACTGCCCAGCATCTGACGCACGGTGGTCTCAAGCAACTGGCCAGCACCAAAAGCAATTGCCTGGTCCGTCAGGCTCAGGGCATCCCGCATGGAACCCCTGGCGGCGCGCGCCAATAGACGCAACGACTGAGCATCAGCCTGAACCTGCTCGATGCTCAGGACTTTTTCAAGGTGCTCACGAATGGTTTCAGGCGCCATCGGACGCAGGTTGAACTGCAGGCAGCGCGACAACACCGTCACGGGCACCTTTTGCGGGTCGGTGGTGGCCAGCACAAACTTTAAATACTCGGGGGGCTCTTCCAGCGTCTTCAACATGGCATTGAATGCCGTGTTGGTGAGCATGTGTACCTCGTCGATCATGAAGACCTTGAAGCGACCCAACACCGGTTTGTAGACCGCCTGCTCCAGCAGGGCCTGCACTTCATCCACACCACGGTTCGAGGCCGCATCCAGCTCGGTGTAATCCACAAAGCGGCCCGAATCAATGTCAACGCAAGCCTGGCAGACGCCACACGGTGATGCGGTGATACTCCCTGTGCCATCAGGCCCCCTGCAATTGAGCGACTTAGCCAGAATGCGGGAGACCGATGTTTTGCCAACCCCCCGCGTGCCCGTAAACAGATAGGCGTGGTGCAATCTCTGGGTTGTGAGGGCATTGGTCATGGCCTGCACCACGTGGTCCTGCCCCACCATTTCAGTGAAGTTGCGAGGACGGTACTTGCGGGCGAGCACGAGGTAAGACATCATTCGATTCTAAGTGCCGTGCGCCACTGTTTTTATAGAGGCATGGCCTTGAAGGTCAGCGCCGCGCCCTTACAATATAGATTGACGGGCCTTCCCGCATGGTAAAGCGGCCAACCGGGTCAGGTGGGGAACCAAGCAGCCCTAACTGTGGAGCCAGAGGCAGCATCAAGGCTCATCAACCCATTACTTTTTGCTGTCGGGCAACCCAGGAGGATGAACAGTTTGTATTTGAAGGAACTTACTTTCTGGCTACTGGTGTTGATGATGGGTTTGACGCCGCAGGCT
>JAUXQA010000329.1 GCA_030683195.1 Rhodoferax sp.
CCACTGCCGGTACACCAGCAACAACGCCAGCGCCACAAACACACCGAAGTGAAACTCCACCATGCCCCGCGCCAGCTGGATATGCAAGGCCACCAGGCCGACCAGCACAAAGGTGAGCACGTAGCGGCTGACCGAACTGCCTTTGGCCCCTGCGTAAGCCAGCCCAGCCAACACCAGCAGCGCCACAGTAGCGCCAATGGCCAGGCCGGTGTCCACAAACTGGAACCCCAAAATAAAACTGGCGATGGCACTGAGTCCGATCGCCAACAAAATAATCCGGTCACCGAAAATGGCGGCTTGCAAGGCGCCACTATTTGAGGGGGTTCGGTCCATGAAGTCTGCTCCTAAGTCAGATAAATTTAATAACTCTCAACTGATATAGGTAATGTACGTCACTCAATAGCCGACCAATTCAGTCGGGCATGTAGATCAAATCGGTGTACTCGCGCACCATGCGGGTGGCAGAAAATCGTGGTCCGTGGGTCATCAGGCTGCGCCGCATCATCGCCACCCAGCCTTGCGGCACGCCTTGGGCATCGCGCTCATGAAACAAGGGAACCACCGACTGCTCCAGCAGGTCAAAAAGTGCGCGAGCGTCACGCAGGTCTTGCGCCGCCTCGCTCAGATCAGGGTCCACGTCGCCATTGATGGCCCAGCCATTGGAGCCATCAAACGCCTCGGCCCACCAACCATCCAGCACCGAGACTTGCAGCCCGCCACCCAGGCAGGACTTCATACCGCTGGTGCCGCTGGCCTCGTTGGGGGGGCGCGGCACATTGATCCACACATCGCACCCTGCCACCAAGTGGCCCGCCAGCGGAATATCGTAATCCTCCAGAAAGGCAGCCCGCCCGCTGACTGAAGGGGCCCGCTTGAGGGCAAACACCTGGCGCACCACTTCTTTGGCCGCCGTGTCATCCGGATGGGCCTTGCCGGCAAACACAAACTGCACGGGATTCTTGCCCCCAATCAGGCCCAGTGCCCGCTCGGGCAGAAGAGCGACCAGGTGCAACCGCTTGTAGGTGGCCAGGCGGCGGGCAAAACCAATCGTGATTCGGTCTGGGTCAAAGCCGCTGTTGGGTGCCGCTGCATAGTCCAGGGAGTCACCCCGGCGCAGCCGGTCGCTTGTGGCACGCCGGGTGATCATGTCCACCAGTTGCCGGCGCGCATTGCAACGCGCCGCCCACAATTCGCCAGCCGGAATGTCCTGAATGGGCGCCCAGGTGGCACTTTGGTCGGCACGGGTCAGCCAGCCCTCACCTAAATGGCGGTCCAGCAGTTCCCGCATGGGGCCCTGCAACCAGGTGGGAATATGAACGCCATTGGTGACATGCGTGATGGGCACATCGGCCACCGCCCGGCCCGGGAACAAGGGCTGCCACATGGCGCGGGCCACTGCCCCGTGGCGCCGGCTCACGCCGTTGGCATGGCGGCTGGCACGCAAGGCCAGCGCGCCCATGCCCATGGGCTGGTTGGGGTTGCCGGGATCAATCCTCCCCATGGCCAGAAATTGCTCACGGTCGCCCACCAAATCAGCCATGCGCCCCAGCATGCCAAGCACCTCGCTGCGCTGGTAGGTCTCGTTCCCGGCAGGCACCGGGGTATGGGTGGTGAACACCACCTGCTCGCGCACCCGGCGCCAGGGGTCGTCTGCCCAGCCCTCGGCCCGGGCCTGGCACATCAACTCAAACACCCCCAGCGCCGAGTGCCCCTCGTTCAAGTGATACACCGCCGGCGCAATGCCCAGAGCGCGCAAGGCCCGCACACCCCCCATGCCCAACACGGCGTACTGCGCCAGGCGGATCGCCCGGCTGCTCTCATACAGGCGCGAAGTCACCCAACGACCAACCTGGCTGTTTTGCGCAAGATCAGTGTCCAGCAAATACAGCGGCACCCGACCCACATCCACCCGCCAGATCTGCACCGCCACGTTTTCGTCATCCATCGGTACGCTCACGGTCACGGGCCGTCCGTCAGCACCTGTCACCCGCACGCAGGGCAATCGCTCGGGGTCCGCATCGAGCCAGTATTCGTATTGATAACCCGTCACATCAATGCGCTGGTGAAAGTAGCCGGTGCGGTACATCAAACCCACGCCGACCAGCGGCAGCGCCAGGTCAGAGGCTTCTTTGAGAATGTCGCCCGCCAAAATGCCAAGACCGCCCGAATAAATGGGGAGCGATCCGTGCACGCCGAACTCCGAGCAGCAAAAGGCTACCGGATGCGCCGCGGTCAGCGCGCCCGGGGCCACGGGGCGGGCCCGGTCGGCTGCAAGTTCGGCTGCAATACGACTGACCCAACCCACAAAGTCGCTGTTGGCAGCCGCACTGGCCAACAGGGTGGGGTGGGTTTCGGTCAACAGCCGGCGTGGGTTGTGGCCGGTGCGGGCCCAGCGCGGTGGGTCAATCGCCTCGAACATGGCCGCACCGTCCTTGGACCAGGACCAGCGGTAGTCATAGGCGATGCGGGCGAGCGCACGAAGCGGCTCAGGCAACACCTGCGCCAACTCTTTCACCGCACGCTCCATATCGTGATCACCCGCCCACATGGCGACTCCTCCCGTCAATATCCGCCCTTAAAAACGCAAAGCATTTTTCGGACCAATCGACCCAAGTCCTTGGTTTGATTCGCTTATATATTTTTTGAGTCTGTCCAGCGCGGAAAATCGTCAATTTATCCGACACATCAACTTGTCCCGAAGCCTCTGCGCGGACTAGGGTCGCTTGACCTTGGTGTCAAACTGGAGATCGGAGGGCATCAAGAATGGGAGCGGCTCATCCAATGATGACGACGGCTTAAAGGCTTTTCGACCCATTCCATCCGGACTTGACAGATCCAGGTCCAGCGCCTCGAACTCAGGCAATTCCTGCCGCAAAGGCGCTGGCTGAGCCCTTGAGGATGCAACAGA
>JAUXQA010000083.1 GCA_030683195.1 Rhodoferax sp.
CCTTTGCTGTTGACCAACCACGCTGAAACCTTTGACATCATGGTCAATGTGGCAGGCGGCGGCGAGTCTGGTCAGGCTGGTGCAGTGCGCCACGGTATCACCCGTGCTTTGATTGACTACGATGCTACGCTCAAGTCCGAATTGAGCAAAGCAGGATTCGTGACCCGTGATGCCCGTGAAGTTGAGCGCAAGAAGGTCGGCTTCCACGGTGCGCGTCGCCGTAAACAGTTCAGCAAGCGTTAATTTCACAAGAAACTTCGCCAAAGAATTGTTGGAAAAATCAGCCGCAGGAATGCAGATTCCTGCGGCTGTTATCATTTTGGCTGCTAGACCTCATTCTGCATGAGCCTACGCTTTCTCCTTCGTCGGTCAACCAGTTGTCCACCACGCATGGCTGGGGGAGTGAACTCCCGCGGTCTTTCCGTGGGCTATGCTCGTCATCGTTTTGACTTCTGCGCTGCAATTGGTTTATGGGATTTTGAGTTTGGTAAAGACATCGCCAGTTTGGATCAGGACACCACGGACACCCTGAAGCAGGCGTGAACCGAATTGCTATTCTTGCGGTTACAAGTAACTGTTCTGTAAGCCAAATGCAATGAGGCCAGGCGGTGGCCAAAACGGTCGAGACTCTGTTGAAGTCAGAAAAAGAAATGCAAGAAAAGTTTGCAGCCCAAAACAGGCTGCTCGATTCAGCAGCAACTTGGAGTTCAATTTCACGGGCCTACTCGGGCCGGTGAATCCCCGTGTGATAGTAGACCTTTGGTATCCATAGCCTGCGCTCAGGGCTATGTGCATTGCACGTCACTTGAACTGCACCACGGTGCCATCACTGCGGGTCAGTTGCACCTTTCGTTGTGCCACAGGAGGAAAACCCACACTGAAGCTGGCGTCAAACAACGGGCAAGTAAATGCTTGAGCGAATTGCTGTAGTATTAATCCAATCTAATTTACCGGAGTTGACTATGAGCGCAGTTGCAGAAAATATCCAGACCGAAATGCCTTCCCCCATCCTTTTTACTGACAGCGCTGCCGCCAAAGTGGCTGATCTGATTGCAGAAGAAGGCAACCCTGAGTTGAAGCTCCGCGTTTTCGTCCAAGGCGGTGGATGTTCCGGTTTTCAGTATGGTTTTACCTTCGACGAGATCACCAACGAAGATGACACCACCATGACAAAAAATGGTGTGTCATTGTTGATTGACGCCATGAGCTACCAATATTTGGTGGGTGCCGAAATTGATTACAAGGAAGACCTGCAAGGCGCCCAATTCGTCATCAAGAATCCCAACGCCCAATCAACTTGCGGTTGTGGATCGAGCTTTACAACATAAGATTCAGTTGAGCAGTGGTCAGGCGGAATAGACCGCACCTAAAATACGGGCGCCCTGAGCGCCCGTTACGCTTTTCAGACTTGCAGTTTCACGGCGAATTGTTTTGTGTGCAAGCCATGCGAAGGCTGCCGCTTCGACTTGCTGGGGCGGCAAGCCACTGACATCAGAGGACTGGACCAACATTAAGGGCAGATGAGCTTGAAGCCTGCTGACCAGGTGCGTGTTGAAGGCTCCACCACCACACACGATCAAGCTTTTACTGCCGGCTGCGTAATGCCGAACATCATTGGCGCAGGCCACGGCGGTGAGTTCCGTCAGGGTGGCTTGCACATCCACAGGCGCGACTGATCTGAATCCTTCCAGCTGGCGTGTCAGCCAGTCGATGTTGAACAGATCCCTGCCCGTACTTTTGGGAGTCAATTGCCTGAAATAGGGTTCTTCAAGCAGCGCCTCCAGCAGAGCTGCATGAACACTGCCGGCTGCGGCCCAACTGCCCTCCGCGTCAAAGGGAGCACCGAGGTGGTGCTGACACCAAGCGTTCATAAGAACATTGCCTGGGCCGCAGTCAAATCCCAGTACGTCATCTGCCAGTTCGGGCCCAATGACGGTCAGGTTTGAAATACCACCGATGTTGAGGGCCGACACGGTCTCGCCCAGAACCCCGAAAACGGACTGATGAAACGCTGGAACAAGTGGCGCACCTTGCCCGCCCGCCGCCAAATCACGACTGCGGAAATCGGCAACCACGTCAATCCCTGTCAACTCTGCCAGCAAGGCTGGGTTATTGAGTTGCAGCGTGTAACCAATGCCATCAAAAACACGAGGTTGGTGGCGTACGGTTTGACCGTGTGCGCCGATGGCGGTCACAGCCGACTTGTCAAGCCCGGTTTTGTCCAGCAATTCGGAAATAACCTGCGCATAAATGCGAACCAAGGCACTGGCTGCCAGCGCAGCCCGGTGCAGTTCGTTAGGGCCGGCGCTGTTGAGTGCCAGCATTTCTCCAGACAGGGCCGCCGACATTGGCACACTGACGTGGGCCAGAACATCCAGGCTCGGACCTGACACATCCAGGAGAACGCCGTCCACCCCATCAAGTGAGGTGCCTGACATCAGGCCCGCAAAAAGTTCAGCCATACCCGTCCAACCCCAAAGCAGTCTATTGTGCGCTGGCTTGCTGCATTGAAGAAGCGGCTGCCAAAGCAACCCGAGCCTCAGAGGCCATTTTATTGAAGACAGGCTTTGCCGATGCTGCTACAGGCACGGCTTCGCTCTGTTGCGCCAACGTCAGGGGATCCCGATGCTCCCCATTGACGCGGAATTCGAAGTGCAAATGAGGCCCGGTAGCCCAACCTGTCGCCCCGACGGCGCCAAGGTTCTGGCTCTGGCTCACGCTTTGACCTTTGCGCACATCAATGCGACTCAGGTGGGCATAGACCGTCGTATGTTGCTTGCCATGATTTACAAATACCACATTGCCGTACCCGCCCTGGGTGCCCGCATACTCCACCACACCATCGCCCACGCTGCGCACCGGCGTGCCGGTCGGTGCGCCGTAGTCCACACCCAAGTGGGCACGCATGGTCTTCAAAATCGGATGAAAGCGCATCTGGAAACCACTGGTCAGCCTGGAAAATTCCATAGGCGACGCCAAATAAGCCCGACGCAGGCTTTGGCCGTCCAGGGTGTAATAACCACCTTTGCCTGCCGCCGCCGTAGCAGTCGTTTTGCCGGTCAGGGGTGTCTGGAACCACATGGCTTGAAAAGTCTTGCCGTTATTGACGAATTCGGCACTCAATACGCGACCGGTTCGCAAGGGTTCTCCGTCGCCTTCCAGGGTTTCGTAGACCACGGAGAAGCGATCTCCCTTGCGCAAAGCGCGGTGAAAGTCAATGTCACCGGAGAAGATTTCGGCGACCTGGATAGCTACAGCATCCGGAATCCGGGCTTCATCCGTGGCTGCGAACAGGGAGGTTTGAATTGTTCCGCTGGCAAGCTGACTGGAAGCCGTGAGCGGCGCGGATTCGACCCGGGACACGAAACCTCCCGGTGTCGACTCAATGACCAGGCGCTTGAAGCTGTTGTCGTCTTCCGAGTTCCAACGCGCGCTGAGTTTGAGCAGTCCATGGTTGTCGTTCGTTTCTGCGGTGACGCTGCGCCCGCTTCTGCCGAGCAAAACCTGACGTGCCGAGGCATCGGTACGAATGAACGCAGCAGCAGCGGGATCATCGACACCCATGCGTTTCAGCAATGTGTCGGCGGTATCACTGGAGCGGGTGAGTTCGGATCGAAATAAATTGAGCGGCTGAAATGCCAAGAGGTTGTCGGTGTCTGGCACGGGCAGGGCTTGAACAGACTCCTGTACTTCGCGTACTGGCAGTTCGGAGGCATCGGGCGCAAAGTTGGCAACTGCAAATGCCCCGCCGCCGCCGCCCAACATCAGGGCAGCAATGACAGCGGTGATACGTTTGGGATAATTCTGGAAGGTCTGGCTGGCAGCAGCCAACAATGCGTTTCCACCGTAGATCAGGGGGTTATTCAAAAGACGGGTTCCAAATCAGGGTTCGTTTGTGCGAAAGACAAGTCAGTGACAGCGGTAGCTGCGACTTGGCCACTTAAAATCGAGCACTTGAGCAATCGCAAAGTATAACTTTGCATCGTCTTCCTGCATCAATGAAAACCCCTATGAATCAAGCTCCGGCCCTCGCATATCCTGTAACAGATCGTGTCCATGACGCATTGGCCGTGACCCTTCGGGGCTGCGAAGAACTGATTCCCCAAGACGACTGGATCAAGAAGCTGGCTCGGTCCGAGGCTACCGGTGTGCCGCTGAGAATTAAATTGGGCCTGGATCCGACCGCACCCGACATCCATATTGGTCATACAGTGGTGCTCAATAAGATGCGCCAACTGCAGGATCTTGGGCATACCGTGATTTTTTTGATAGGGGATTTCACGACCCTGATTGGCGACCCCTCGGGTCGCAACAGCACGCGCCCACCTTTGAGCCGTGAGCAGATCGAGGTTAACGCCCAAACCTATTACCGCCAGGCGTCCATGGTGCTGGACCCCGCCAAAACCGAGATTCGGTACAACAGCGAGTGGGGCGACACTTTGGGTTCGCGGGGCATGATTGAGCTGGCCGCCAAGTACACAGTCGCACGCATGATGGAGCGCAATGATTTTCATGACCGTTTCAAGTCTGGCACACCGATCAGCGTGCATGAATTTTTGTACCCGCTGATGCAGGGCTACGACTCCGTGGCTTTGAAAAGTGACCTGGAGCTGGGTGGCACGGACCAAAAATTCAATTTGCTGGTGGGGCGGCACTTGCAGGCCGAGTACGGTCAGGAGCCACAGTGCATTTTGACCATGCCCTTGCTGGAGGGTTTGGACGGCATCGAGAAGATGTCCAAAAGCAAAAACAACTACATCGGCATCTCTGAAGAGCCCAACACCATGTTTGCCAAGGTGTTGAGTATTTCAGACGTTTTGATGTGGCGCTGGTATACCTTGCTGAGTTTCAAGAGCGAGGCGGATATTGCCGCCTTGAAGTTGGAAGTCGAGTCCGGGCGCAATCCTAAAGACGCCAAAGTGGCGCTGGCGAAAGAAATTACCGCGCGCTTTCACTCTGCCGCCGCCGCCGAGGCGGCTGAGCAAGACTTCATCAACCGCAGCAAGGGCGGCGTGCCGGATGAAATTGACGACATCGCCTTGCCTTTGGGCGAGGACGGCGCGCCACTGGGCATTGGCGCCTTGCTCAAGCAGGCTGGATTGGCCGCGTCCAGCGGCGAAGGAAACCGCCTCATTGACGGGGGCGGTGTGCGTATTGACTCCAGCGTGGTCAGCGACAAGGGTCTGAAACTGGGCGCTGGCACCTACGTGCTTCAGGTAGGCAAGCGCAAGTTTGCGCGCGTGACCTTGGGCTAGGCTGATCTGGGGCAGATCAGCCCGCATGACACGCAATGACCTCCTGGCACAGCTGTAAGGCGCGTTCAAAGTCCAGCGCACCCACTGTCTCCTCCAGGCTGTGCAGTTGTTGGCCCAGGGTCGGACCAAACTGGCGTGTCAATCCCGCCATGGTTTCCAAAGCGGCCATATCGGCACCCCGCAGTTGGCGTTCAAGCGCCTGCAGCGCAGTGATCAATGCATCAGGATTGAGTTCAATAATCTGCAGAGGCTCGATGTCCGTTGCTCTTGCGTTGTGCAGCGCGGTCTGCAGAGAACTCAATAGTGGCAGCGCAGTTGCAACGGTCTGACACATGTGCGGCACAACCACACTCAAAGGGATTGAAGCATCCCCGCCCGCCAGACTCTTTTCACTTTGAGCCGCCTCAGCAGCCAGTGCCATGGCGCCAAGGGTGGCCGACAAGCCCTTCAAGGTGTGCAGCAGACGCGATGCGGACAAGGTTTCGTTGCGTGCCACCAAGCCTCTGAGTTGCTCAGGCAGGGCCGCCAAATCGTTCACAAAGCTGACCAGCATGCGCTGGTACACCTCCTGTTTGCCGCCCATGCGGTCCAGGGCTGCTTCGATATCTACCTGCGCAGCGCGGGCTGCATTGACGACCTGTAGCGCAAGGGTCTGATCGGTGCGAGTTGATGGCACGGTTCTCAAGCTCTGCCGGCCCCCGAGTCTGCGCAGCAGACGCACCAGCTGGTCCAAGTCAAACGGTTT
>JAUXQA010000353.1 GCA_030683195.1 Rhodoferax sp.
ATCGCCTGAGACGCCTCTTCGACCACCTTGGTGCCACTTCGAACCTTGTCCACACTGGTGGAGATGAGTTGCTGATCTCACGCGCAGCCTCGGCGCTGCGACCCGCCAGGCTGCGGACCTCGGAGGCCACCACGGCAAAGCCCCGGCCCTGCTCCCCGGCGCGCGCAGCCTCCACGGCGGCATTCAGCGCCAGAATGTTGGTCTGGAACGCAATGCCGTCAATCACGCTGATGATGTCACTGATCTTGCTTGACGAGGTCTGAATCTCCCGCATGGTGCTTGTGACCTCGGCAAACACAAGACCACCTTTCTCTGCCACATTGGCGTTGTCGGACGCAAACGTGGCCGCCATGCCAGCTCGCTCGGCAGTGGCGCCCACGGTGACGCCAATTTGCTCCATGGCGGATGCCTGCTCCTCCAGGGTGGCTGCAGCGCCTTCGGTGCGAGCTGACAAATCCATGCTGGCCGATGCAATCTCGTTGCTGGCCGTATGCAATTCACGCGCCGAATGCCGCACCTTGCGGATCAACAGGTGCAGGGAGTCGTAGGCTTTGCGCAGGTCCACAATCACCTGGGCTGGCTCGTCCCGCCCCCAAGGCTTGCTGGGCGCGCGACGCAAGTCGCCTTCAGCCATTTCCCGCAGGTGCACGCTGATCAGACGCAGGCCGCCCCGGGTCACCAGAAAGAAGCTGTAGAAAAAGTAGGCACCCAGCAGCAAGACCAACACCACCACGCCTGAAATCCAGACCAGGCGGAATTTCATGGCGTCGATACGGGCAACGAGCAAGTCATCGAGTGCCGTCAAACCCTTGCCGTAAAAGGAGTTGAACCGCACCAGGGCCACCTCACCCTTCTCATAAAACTGCTGGGGCGTGAGCTTGTCATTTCGCATGAGCTCTTCAGGGTCTTTGGCCAGCGCGAGAAACGCGGCTGTGTCATCCAGCACCGCCAGATCCAGTTTGGACTTGAGACCGGGGTTGGCCACCATGGCCCGCTCCAGGTAGGCCCGAGATGACTTCAAACCATTTTCTAGCGCCGACACCCACAAGGCGTAGCGGGCAACGTCTTTTTGGCTCAGCTCTCTTTGAGAGACAGTCCAATTGGCCATGCCGTAGGTCCCCCACCCCCACAGCTGCCCCAAGTCCTCAGACATTTGCGGCATGACAAGCACCAGGGTGTTCATGAGGTAGAAGCTGTCAAGGTCGGGGTCAAGCACCAGATTGGAGTTGTCACCCATCAGGGTCAGCACCTTCAGAATTTCGGCGGTGACCGGCCCGAATACCGTGCGCCCTGCGCTGTCTACGCCATTGGTGGCCTGGGCAGTGGCAGCCCAGGCAGACTTGAGCTTGTCGAACTCGGACTTGATGGCAAGGGAGTCGCCTGACTGGCTGAAGTACTTGTCAAACTCGCTGATCGCCAGGTCGGTCTGAGTCCGTGCAGCTTGGTAACGACTGGCGCCATCAAAGCCACCCAAAGTCGCACGCGTGGCGTTGCGAGCCTTGAGCACCCCTTCCATCACAGGAACGAATTGACGAAATGCAGCCACCCCAACGCGCTCCTTGGCGCTGAAGTTGATTTGGTCCGATTGGCTGCCCGCAAAGAAAAAGCCCAACAGGGCAACAGGCACCAAAAACATGCAAGAGATGAGCAAGGCCTTGGACGCAAAGTTCAGATTGCGCATCAAGCTGACCCCCATCCACCAGATGCCATGCGCCTGAAAGGCACTCATGGGCGCGGCCTGGCTGGCAGGTGGTGCAAAAAATTGATCAAGGGCGATGGATTTGGGCGCCAATGCGATATTTGAATTGTTCATGAATCAATATTCTTGGTTGTGTGCAGCGTCTTCCCTGACCCGAAAATTCTAGCCGCAGCACCCCAAACAAAACCTCAATAACCCTGACAACAGGTCAGTCAGAATTTAGTCAGAATTTCGTCTGAATTTAATCAGGCGCTTGATTTCGGACCCGAGGTCGTCTACATGAACCGGCTTGGCCACATAACCGTCAGCACCAAACAAGATGAAGCGTTCCCGGTCTCCGGGCAGATCGTGTGAGGTAGCCATGATGACGGGCATGTGCGCTTGCCCTTGCGCCTCACGTTCACGTATGGCGCTCAGGGCGGCCATGCCGTCCATGTTGGGCATCATCACGTCCATCAAGACGAGGTCAAAGGGCAACTGCGCAAGGCAGCGCAAAGCCTTCTCCCCGTCATTGACCACCACGCCGGTATGACCCAGGCTGGTCAACGCAGATATGGCCAGCTTTTGATTGATGACGTTGTCTTCAGCGACCAGAACACGCAGAGACCGTTTGGCGGGGAAGATGGGCTTGCCGGGGGTAAGTGACATGCTGGAATTCTGCAACAACTCATCAACAGGCCAAAAAAAAGCCACCCGAAGGTGGCCTGTAAAAGTTCCCGAAGGAACGTCGTTGGATTTGTGACAGCAACTGATACAGACTTTACCCAGTAGAACAAGAAGGCGATATCCCACATTCGGGGGATACCGTGCGCTTATTTGCCTCAAAACGTTGTTTAAAAGCAACTGGAAGTAAGTTTTTTCAGGCCAAGGGAAGTTGTACGACAAAACAGGCCCCCCCATCGGGGCGATTTTCGCAATGCGCCGTGCCTCCATGGCGAATGGCAATCGACTTGACCAGGGCCAGACCCAGGCCCACCCCACCATCGCGCTCGGTGGCGCCAGGCAGGCGGTAAAAAGGCTCAAAAATCCGCTCGCGCAAGCCCGCCGGCACGCCCGGACCCCGGTCGCACACACGAATGACGGCACGCCCTTGTTCCTTGCCGAGCGTCACGGTGATCTCCCCGGCTGCATGACGACGCGCATTCTCCAGCAGGTTGCGTACCACGCGATGCAGCAGCTTGGCCACACCCTGCACCTGGAGGTCAGGCGTGTCGGGCGCAGACTCCAACTGAACATCCAGCTCGGCGCCACAATGGGCGCACTCTTCTGCCACCAGGCCGATCAGGTCGACAGGCTCAACGGTGCCCATATCCGCCTCACGGGCATCGAGCCGGCTGGCGAGCAAAATTTCCTCAATCAGTTGGTCGAGCTCGGCAATATTGCGCTCGATCTCCCGCCGCCAGCCAGGTGACGCTGCGGGCTGGGTTGAGGCACGCTCCCCCATTAGCTCCAGCCCCATGCGGATGCGAGTCAAGGGCGAGCGCAACTCGTGGGAGGCATTGGCCAGCAGCGACTTTTGGGATGCCAGCAGCGCCTCCTGGGATTTGACCAAGGTCTCCACGCGCTCGGCCGCAATGTTGAAACGTTTGGCAAGAAAGGCCACTTCATCCTGCCCCACCTCAGCCACGCGAATGGTCAGGTCCCCCTCTCCCCACTTTTGCACACCATCTTGCAAACGCTCCAGGCGCCGCGTAAGGGTGCGAATGATCGGGTAAGTGGCCAGCGCGACAGCAATGGCCACCAGGGTCAGGGTCCAGAAGAATCCAAATGGGGCCCGCCCCCAACTTGACGGCGGCGGTCTCGGCAGATGCATGTGGACGGTCTGCCCATCCTCCATGCGCACGACAAACTGGGGTCCGCTGCCGACCTTGCCCCAACTGCCGGGTCTGTGCCGCTGTCCGAGCGCAACGCCCGCGTCTGTGGCCTCGTCTGCCGATGGGTCGGGAGCACTCGCGCCAGCCTCCGGTGGGCGCTGCAGACGCGCCCGGCCGCTACCAATAATGTGCCCCGCCTCGTTGCGAACAACCACCTCCCGCAGCGGCGGGTCAGCCGCCAGACGCCAGGCCAAGCCCACCAGAAAAGTCAATACCGCTACGGCCAGCACCACAGCCAGCCAGATACGTACATACAGCTTTTTAAAAAACAAACTCATTCTTGCTGGCGTGCAAACACGTAGCCCACACCGCGCACGGTCAGTATGCGCTTGGGACTTTTGGCATCGACCTCGATCGCTGCCCGAATACGGCCCATGTGCACATCGATGGAACGGTCAAAGGCATCGAGTTCACGCCCCCGCACGGCCTCCATGATCTGGTCACGGGTCAGGACGCGGCCGGCACGCTCGGCCAGGGCAACCAGCAAATCAAACTGATAAGAGGTCAAATCGCAAGCTTGGGGTCCCACGTGCACGGTGCGGGCATCTCGGTCAATCTCCAGCGAGCCGAAACGCAGCTGGTTGCCCGGCTGGGCCGCACCATCGACCCGGCGGCGCAGAACAGCCCGAATGCGCGCCAGCAGTACACGCGGCTCAAAGGGCTTGGGGAGGTAGTCGTCCGCGCCGATTTCCAGGCCAATGATGCGGTCCATTGGGTCACCCTTGGCGGTCAACATCAACACGGGTATTTGACCCAAGGCGCCGGGCAAGGCGCGGATGCGCCGGCAGACTTCCAGGCCATCCATGTCGGGCAGCATCAGGTCCAGAATCACCAGGTCCGGCACAGCGGACTGGACTGCGGTCAGCCCTTTGCTACCGTCCGTGGCATGGTGCACCACAAAGCCGGATTGCCCCAGGTACTCGCGCACCATATCGGCCAGCCGGACATCGTCTTCGATCATCAGAAGGTTTTGACTCATGTCTGCAGTCTAGACCCCGGCCGCCTCCTGTGATTAAAGCGTCCGTAAAGATCAGGTAAATACCGCCAGCCTTGCCAAGGCTCAGGCCAGCGGCTGAACGCCCCAGATGTCGTCGGCATACCCACGGATGGTGCGGTCTGACGAGAAGGGGCCCATACCCGCAACATTAAAGATGGCGCTGCGGGTCCAGTCGGCAGGCCGACGGTAGAGTGCATCCACCTTGTCTTGGCATGCACAGTAGTCCTCAAAATCGGCCAGCAGCTGGTAGTGGTCGGAGCCCAGCAGCGCGTTCACCACATCCCGGTAGCGATCAGGCTCTTCGGGGGAGAACGCACCCTCCGCAATTCGGTCAATGGCACACTTCAGGTCAAAATTGGCATCGTAGTAACTGCGCGGCTGATAGCCGTAATTGCGCAGGTCAACGACTTTTTCAGCCCGATTGCCGAACACAAATAGATGGTCCAGCCCCACGTTCTCGGCAATCTCGATGTTGGCACCATCCCAGGTGCCAATGGTCAGCGCGCCATTGAGGGCGAACTTCATGTTGCCAGTGCCCGAGGCTTCGGTCCCGGCGGTTGAAATTTGCTCTGACAAATCGGAGCCCGGGATGATGACTTCTGCCAGAGACACCCGGTAATTGGGGATGAACACCACCCGCAGCAGCATCCCGACACGTGGATCGTTGTTGACCACGCGTGCCACGTCGTTGATGAGGCGAATGATCAGTTTGGCCATGTAATAGGCCGACGCCGCCTTGCCAGCAAAGATCACGGTCCGGGGCACCCAGTCAGCGTGGGGTTGGGCCAATATGCGTTGGTAGCGGCTGATGACGTGCAGAACATTGAGCAACTGGCGCTTGTACTCGTGCACCCGCTTGACCTGCACGTCAAAGAGGCTTTGAGGGTCCACTTTGACGCCTGGGCAAGTCAGCATCAAATCAGCCAGCCGGTTCTTGTTGGCTTGCTTGGCCTGACGAAAAGCCTCCTGAAACCCGGGTTCGTCCGCCCACTGGCGCAGCCGGGCCAGTTGGTCCAAGTCACCCCGCCATTGCGGTCCGATGCGGCTGTCAATCAGGCTCGACAAAGGCCGGTTTGCCTGCGATAACCAGCGCCGTGGCGTGATGCCGTTGGTCTTGTTGCAAAAGCGTTCAGGGTACATCTGCACAAAATCGGAAAAGATGGTGTCTTGCATCAATTGGCTGTGCAGGGCCGACACGCCATTGACCTTGTGACTGGCCAGCACCGACAGGTGGGCCATCCGGACTCGTCGCACACCCCGTTCCTCGATGAGTGAAATGCGGCGAAGCAAGGCGTGGTCCTCGGGGAAACGGCTGTGCACTTCGGTCAAAAAACGGGCATTGATGTCGTAAATCAAACCCATGTGGCGGGGCAGGATACGCGTCAGCAAGTCCACCGGCCAAGTTTCGAGCGCCTCTTCCATCAGGGTGTGATTGGTGTACGAAAAAATGCGGGTGCACAGCGCCCAAGCGGGCTCCCAAGCTACATGATGCTCGTCCAGGAGCAGGCGCATCAACTCCGGTATGGCCAGAGCGGGGTGGGTGTCGTTCAGGTGAATAGCCACTTTGTCGGCCAGTTGCGTGAAGTCGGGTCGGCTTTTGAGGTGCCGTCGCAGAATGTCCTGCAAGGAGGCACTCACAAAAAAATACTCCTGGCGCAAGCGCAGCTCGCGCCCATGTTCGGTGCGGTCATCCGGATACAGCACGCGCGTCACGTTTTCCGAGACGTTCTTGGCCTCCACGGCCTGAATGTAATCACCCCGGTTGAAGGCATCGAGATTGACTCCCCCACTGGCACGCGCCGACCACAGCCGCATGGTAGCCACACTGCGCATCTGGTGGCCGGGCACACCGCTGTCATAGGCTGTGGCGATCACGTCCTCGGTGTCTTGCCACAAAGAGTGCCCGTTCTGCGGCACCAGTCGCCCGCCAAAGCGGACGGTGTAGCTGAATTCGGGCCGCATGAACTCCCACGGATAACCGTTGACCAGCCAGTAGTCCGGCTCCTCCACCTGCTGACCATGGTCTATACGCTGGGCAAACATGCCGTATTCGTAGCGAATGCCATAGCCCATGCCCGGCAGGCCAAGAGCGGCCATGGAGTCCATGAAGCAAGCCGCCAAGCGACCCAGGCCACCGTTGCCCAAGCCGGCATCAGGCTCCAGATCACACAGGGCATCGAGGCTAACCCCAAGGAGAGCGCAGGCCTCACGAACCGGCTCGTCCACATCAATGGCCAGAATGGCATTGGTCAAGGCCCGCCCGGTGAGGAACTCCATGGAGAAGTAATACACCCGCTTGGCGTCCTGGTCTTCAGCCTCGGCCAGTGACTCGCGCCAACGGTTCATGATGCGGTCCCGGACCACATGAAAAATCGCAAACAACCAATCTCGCTGGGTAGCCGACCGGGAGTCCTTGCCCACTGCGTACACCAGCCGATTAACAATGGACCGCTGCAAGGCTTCCACCGTATTGGTGGGTTTGTCATACTCAAAAACAGGGGAGGAATTCATGGCAACTCCTTGACTTAAACAGCACGGGTAGGCAACTGGGCTCCGGGCCTCAGAGATTGGTAAATAGCCAGGTAATGTTGAGCAGCAGCTAACCAGTCAAATCGCAGCCCCATGGCGTGCCGCTGAACTGCAGCCCATTCATCCGGCCGCCGAAAAAGGACCATGGCGCGGCGAACAGCACTGAGCAGTCCATCGGCGGTCAGGTCATCAAACACAAACCCGGTGGCGCTGCCGTCGTCCAGGTTTTCCAGCGTGCAGTCCACCACCGTGTCGGCCAGTCCCCCCACACGCCGCACCAAGGGCAAGGTGCCGTAGCGCAAACCATACAACTGGGTCAAGCCGCAGGGCTCGAATGCGGAAGGCACCAAAATCACATCGGCGCCAGCCATCACGGTATGGGAGCTGGCTTCGTCGTAGCCGATGCGGACACCCACCTGCCCGGGGTACTGGATGGACGCATCGACGAGCGACTGCTCCAGCGCCCCATCGCCCTGGCCCAGCAAGGCGAGTTGCCCGCCACGCCGAACCAGTTCAGTCAGCACCTGGGGCACCAAATGAAGGCCCTTTTGCTCCGTCAAGCGGCTCACGACACCGAACACCAGGGCCTGCGCGCGCGGCGCCAGCCCAAAGCGTATCTGCAGGTCCCGTTTGGCGAGCGCCTTGTCCGCCAAATTGCCTGTGTCATAGCGGTTAGGCAATAAGGCATCCGTGGCCGGACTCCAGACCTGGTAATCCACACCGTTGAGGATGCCGGACAGCGAAGTTGCCCGAGCGCGCAAAAGGCCATCAAGCCCATGCCCCTGCTGTGGCATCGTGATTTCCCTGGCGTAAGTCGGGCTGACGGTGGTGATGCGGTCGGCATATTGAATGGCGGCCTTCATGAACGAGATCTGGCCGAAAAACTCCAACCCATTCATGTCAAAGTAACTCTCAGGCAGGCCCAATTGCACAAACTCAGCCCCGGGGAAATTGCCCTGATAAGCCAGGTTGTGGATGGTGAAGACGGTCAAGGGCTTGTCACGGCCCGCGTCGGCAAAAGCGCGAATATAGGCTGGAGCCAGACCCGCATGCCAGTCATGGCAGTGAATGACATCAGGCACCCAGTGCGGATCAAGCCCCTGACCCAACGCGGCAGCAGCCCAGCCCAACGCGGAAAACCGCAGGGCGTTGTCGCTCCAGTCTTGGCCATCCGGTCCCACATACGGATTGCCTCTGCGCTGATAGAGGTCTGGCGCCAAGACGAGGTAGACCGGTAGTTCAAAGCCGGGCAAGGTGGCCAAAGCCAGGTCGGCTGCCGGCAGGGCGGGAGCCGCGCCCCACGGCACTCTTCCACCAGGCAACTGAGCCACGTTGGACAGCGACGTTGCTTCAGCCAGCAGCTCCGCAAAGCCGGGCATCAACAGTCGGACATCACACCCCAAGGCTTTCAGCGCGGGTGGCAAACCAGCGCCAACGTCCGCCAAGCCACCGGTTTTCACAAACGGGAAAAGCTCGGCACAGACATACAGAACTTTCATGCAAGCTCCTGGTTCAATGCTGCCAGCATGGGGCCTGTCACGAGCGCCACCCCACCTGGGCTGAGATGGAAGCGCCGGGCATCCTCTTCGGCGTCAAACCCGATACTCATGCCCGGTGGAATCCGGCACCCCTCATCAACCACCACCTTGCGCAGCCGGGAGTGCTGGCCCACATCGGCCCCGGGCAGGATGACGGACTCCTCGACGTTGCTGTAAGAGTGAATTTTGACGCCCGTGAACAAGACCGAACGCCGAACCGATGCGCCAGAAATAATGCAACCGCTGGACACCAGGGAGTCCACGGCCATGCCCCGGCGGCCGTCATCGTCAAATACAAACTTGGCGGGCGGCGAAGTGGGCTGGTAAGTCCAGATCGGCCAATCGGTGTCGTACAAATCCAATTCGGGCGTGGTGGCGGTCAGGTCAATATTGCTGGCCCAATAGGCATCGACCGTTCCCACATCGCGCCAATAGGACGGCGCATCAGGCCCTGTTTGCACGCAAGACAAGTCAAACGAATGCGCCATGGCGTCCCCACGCGCCACCATGGCCGGAATCAGGTCTTTGCCGAAGTCGTGGCTGGAGGATGGGTCCTGCAGATCAGCCGCCAGAGCCGAAAACAGGTATTCAGCATTGAACACATACACCCCCATGCTGGCCAACACTTTGCCCGGATGCCCCGGCATGGGTTGCGGGTTTTGCGGCTTCTCATCAAACCGGGTGATGCGCCGAGTGGTGTCCACGGTCATGACACCAAAGGCTGAGGCCTCTGCCAAAGGCACCTCAATGCAGGCCACTGTGCATTGGCCGCCCTGCGCCACATGGTCTTCAATCAGGCTGGCATAGTTCATTTTGTAAACATGATCACCCGCCAGAATCAAAATGAATTTGGGTTCGTGCTCGCGCAAGATGTCAATGTTTTGAAACACTGCATCTGCCGTGCCCCGGTACCAGGACGCTTCGTCCACCCGCTGCTGCGCAGGCAGCAAATCAATGAACTCGTTGACTTCGTTGCGCAAAAATGACCAGCCATGCTGCAAGTGACGCAGCAAGCTGTGGGACTTGTACTGGGTCAATACGCCAATGCGGTGGACACCCGAGTTCACGCAGTTCGACAACACAAAGTCAACGATCCGGAACTTCCCCCCAAAGTGCACGGCCGGCTTGGCGCAGTTCTCGGTGAGGGCATGCAAGCGTGAACCCCGCCCCCCTGCCAGCACGAGCGCAATGGTTCGGCGAACCGGGCGGTGGTGGGCTGTGTTCCTCATGAGAAAACCTCGCAGTAGAAATGACGCTGTGGTCAGGTGTTCATCGGCAGGTTGCGACCATGGGCGCGGGTGAGTGCGGCGAGTCGTTGCGCGGGTTCGGGCTCCACCCAACGCCAGTCAAAACGCCATTCCCAACACCCCAACGCCACCCCGGGGGTGTTCATGCGGTGCGCCCCATCCAGGCCCAATACATCCTGAAAAGGGAAAATTACCATGCTGGCCACAGACTGGGATAGCGATTGCATCAAGGCCCAGTGAATCTCTGTGTCCACTTGAGGTCCGAGATAGGCGCGTGCGGCTTCGCGCTCCGGATCACTGGCACCCAGCCACCAACCCACTGAGGTATTGTTGTCATGCGTGCCGGTGTAAGCGACTGTTTGAACTTCAAAATTGTGGGGCAAATAGGGGTTTGCCGAGGTGTCGCCAAAGGCAAACTGCATCACCCGCATGCCGGGAAAACCACAGGCCTCCCGCAGGGCGCTTACAGCCGGGGTGATGATCCCAAGGTCTTCGGCGATGATGGGCAGGGGAATGCCTTGGCGCTGTTGAACACGGGCGGTCGCGAGCGCATCAAACAAAGCCTGACCGGGCCCTGGGCGCCAGCAACCAGCGACTGCAGTGGGTTGCTCCGCAGGAATCTCCCAACAAGACTCAAACCCGCGAAAGTGATCGAGACGAACAACATCCACCAAGGCCAGCAGATGGTTCAACCGGTCCTTCCACCACGCAAAGCCGTCGTCTGCCATCACGTCCCACCGGTACACAGGATTGCCCCAGCGTTGACCGGTGCTGCTGAAGTAGTCGGGCGGCACCCCTGCCACGGCCGTAGGCTCCCCGAGGGCATCCAAAAAAAACTGGCTCTGGTTGAGCCACACATCGGCGCTGTGATGGGCCACAAAGATGG
Organism: Rhodoferax sp.; assembly: GCA_030683195.1. Classification (GTDB taxonomy): domain Bacteria; phylum Pseudomonadota; class Gammaproteobacteria; order Burkholderiales; family Burkholderiaceae_C; genus Rhodoferax. The sequence goes on from JAUXQA010000353.1 coordinate 10,771, forward strand.
GCGCATCGCCCATGATCTGGACACCACGCGCATGCGCGTAGTCCCGCAAGCGCTGCCACTGCACGCTGAAGCGCCATTGAATAAAACTGTAAAACCCGAGATCATCGGTCATGGATGGTGCCGCTTCGGCCAAAGCCGCCGGCTCGCCTTGGGCCAGCCTAACAGGCCATTGGGTCCAGGGTTGACCATGGCGCATGTCAAACGCCATGAAGAACGCATAAGCCTCCAACCAACGCGCCTCCTGCTGTCGAAAGTTTTCGAATTCGTCCCAACCGGCATGAGGTGCAGCGCTCAAAAACCCTTGCCAGGCCTCACGCAATCGCGCCATGCGGTAGGGCATCACGTGTTCAAAATCGCAATGATCCAAATTGAAAACGGGAGGCGCCCGAGGCGCCAGCCAACCCAGGCGCATCAGCTCGTCCAGATCCACCAGCATCGGATTGCCTGCAAATGTGGAGGGGCTGTGATAGGGCGAGTTGCCTGGCCCAACGGGAGAGAGCGGCAAGATTTGCCACAGGCGCTGCCCGGCCGACACCAACCAATCGACAAAGTGATAGGCCTCGGCACCCAAATCACCGGAGCCATGGGCACCAGGCAAGGAGGTGATGTGCAGCAGAATGCCGCTCGTGCGTTGCGAGAAAATGGGAGCATTGGCAAAGTTCATGGATTGACTGCGAAGCGATTACAGGGAGTTATTCACTCTCTGGACCAGTCCGACCACGGACGGCGCATTGATCGAGACACGCTCACTGCAGTCCTTGGCGCCAAGCCAATCGGACTGTGGCAAGACAAGCGCGGCCGAACTGTCAAGCACCGACAACCAGCGCCCGGGCGGCAACGCAAAAATACCAGGCTCACGCTCAGCGTGCCAAAGCAACAGCCAACGTTCGGCAGCCGCATGAGTCGGCTCGGCAACCTCGATCAGACAAGCCAGGCTGCGGGACTGTGGATCGTCCCAATCGGAGGCCGTCATTGCTGACCCGTCAGGCTGACGCCATTGAATGTCAGCGGGTGAGTGCGGGCCAGCGCTGGCGTGCCCCTTAAACCACTGTGGGTGGCGCAACGCCGAGTGGGCCTGACGCAAATGAATCAGTCCCGCCACAAAGTCGATCAAGGGCTGATCCGCATCTGGCCAACCCAGCCAACTGATCTCGTTGTCCTGGCAATAGGCGTTGTTGTTGCCCCCCTGGGATTGGCCGATTTCATCGCCCGCGAGTAACTGGGGAATGCCTTGCGAACAAAACAAGGTTGACAGCAAGGCGCGCCGCCATTGCCCACGCAGCGCCTGCACCGCATCATCCGCTGTCGGCCCCTCAATTCCGGCGTTGGCGCTGAGGTTGTGGTGGTGGCCGTCATGGTTTCCTTCCCCGTTGGCCAGGTTGTGTTTGTGACGATAGGAGGTCAGGTCAGCCAGGGTCATGCCGTCATGGGCGGTGATGAGGTTGACACTGGCCAGCGGGCTGCGCCCGCCATCGTCAAAGTAGTCGCTGGAACCACACAGGCGGCGCGCAAAGTCACCCCGCGTGCAGTGAAAGCCCAACCAGAAGGAACGGCAAGTGTCTCGGAAGCGGTCATTCCACTCCAGCCAGCGCGCAGGAAACTGCCCCAATTGGTAACCCCCCGGCCCCACATCCCAAGGCTCGGCAATCAGCTTGACGCCCGCCAGAACAGGGTCTTGAGCGATGGCACCCAGAAGCGCTGTACCCGGGTTGAATTGATGCTGTAGCGCCGGGTCACGCCCCAGAGTTGTAGCCAGATCAAACCGGAAACCATCAACACCAAAAACCTCCACCCACCAGCGCAGGCTGTCCATCACCATCTGCACGGCGCAGGGCTGGGTGAGGT
>JAUXQA010000358.1 GCA_030683195.1 Rhodoferax sp.
CGACGTGATGCTCAAGGAATGGCTGGACAAAGCCGGCCCCGAGGGTGTGGCCCTGGTCGATGCATTTCGCAAACCCTGATTGACCCGCGAGCCTCATGCGTAAAGCACTTGACGCGCTCTACAACAGCGCGGCCGCTCTGGCCGCGCTGTGTCTGGTCGGCCTGCTGATCATGGTGATGCTGTCCATCGTGGGGCGGCAACTGCACTTTCATGTGCCAGGCACCGATGCCTATGCCGGCTACCTGATGGCGGCCAGCGGTTTTCTGGCACTTGCGCACACCTTGAAGCGCGGCGAGCATATCCGGGTCACACTGCTGCTGGCCCAGCTCACTAGCCCCTGGAAAAAAGGCCTGGAGTTGTGGTCGCTCGGCTTTGCCACAGCGCTCAGCAGCTTGTTTGCCTGGTACTGCTGCCGCCTGGCGTGGCAGTCTCGCACCTTTCATGACATCTCCACCGGCAGTGATGCCACTCCACTGTGGATTCCCCAAATCCCCATGGCAGTGGGCGCCGTCATCCTGGCGATTGCCTTTATTGATGAGCTCGTGCTGGAGATCACCGGGCAGCGGGTGGAGAAATCCAGCGACGAACCATTGCGCACTGAATGACACCCGTCACCCAAGCCACTTTACCCGAGCCGACACATTGCCATGAATGATCTCTACATCACCGCCGCCCTGCTGGTGTCCCTGCTGCTTATTTTGGGCAGCGGCGTCTGGGTTGGCCTCACCCTCACCGGGGTAGCCTGGATGGCGGTCACGCTGTTCTCAAGCCGTGCCGCCGGCGACGCCATGGCTGTCACGGTCTGGGGCTCGTCGTCGAGCTGGACGCTGACTGCCCTGCCCTTGTTTGTATGGATGGGTGAAATTTTGTTTCGTACCCGCCTGAGCCAAGACATGTTCAAGGGGCTGGCCCCCTGGGTGCAAGGCCTGCCAGGCCGGCTGCTGCACACCAACGTGATCGGTTGCACCATCTTTGCAGCTGTCTCGGGCTCAAGCGCAGCCACCTGCGCCACCATCGGCAAGATGACCTTGCCTGAACTCAAAAAGCGGGGCTACCCGGACCACATGGTCATCGGCACACTGGCCGGGGCCAGCACGTTGGGGCTGCTTATCCCACCGTCGATCATCATGATTGTTTACGGCGTAGCCGCCGAGGTGTCGATCTCCAAGCTGTTCATCGCCGGTGTGCTGCCCGGCATTTTGCTGGCGGCGCTGTTCTCGGGTTACATCATGTTGTGGGCCTTGCGCAACCCGGACCAAGTGCCAGCTGCGTCTGAGAAATTCACTTTCATGCAAAAGTTGTCAGCCTCGCGCAGCCTGATTCCGGTGGTAAGCCTGATTGCCGCGGTGCTGGGGTCGATCTACTCGGGCATGGCTACCGCCACGGAAGCTGCAGCCGTGGGTGTGGTCGGTTCGCTCATCATCTCAACGTTACAAGGCTCCATGAACTGGGGCACATTTCGGGATGCACTGATGGGTGCCACCCGCCTGTACTGCATGATCGCGCTGATTTTGGCCGGCGCCGCATTTCTGACACTGGCAATGGGCTACATCGGCTTGCCGCGCCATCTGGCCGAATGGATCAGCTCACTGGGTTTGAGCAAGGCGCAGTTGATCATGGCGCTGTCGGTATTCTTTATTTTGCTGGGCTGCTTTCTGGACGGCATCTCGATGGTGGTACTGACCATGGGCGTGCTTATGCCCACGGTGCAGGCGGCGGGCATTGACCCGATCTGGTTCGGCATTTTTGTAGTGCTGGTGGTGGAGATGGCCCAGATCACGCCACCGGTAGGCTTCAACCTGTTTGTGCTGCAGGGCATGACCGGGCGCCAGTTGACCTGGATTGCCAAGGTCACCATGCCCATGTTTTTCCTGATGTGCCTGGCCGTGGCACTGATTTACCTGTTTCCGGGCATCGTGACCTGGTTGCCGCAAAACATGGGCTAGGGCGGGGTTGATGTTGTCCGTCTTCGCCATTTGCATCGGTGCCAGCATTGGCGCCCTCGCCCGCTGGGGTCTGGGCTTGTGGCTCAACCCCGGCGCACTTCTGCCCTGGGGTACGCTGGCAGCCAACCTGCTGGGCGGTTACCTGGTGGGCATTTGCGTGGCGGTATTCCAGGCCCTGCCGCAACTGGACCCTGTCTGGCGGTTGGCCTTGGTCACGGGGTTTTTAGGCGCACTGACGACGTTCTCCAGCTTCTCGGCCGAGGTGGTCGGGATGCTGGGACAACAGCGCTATGGCCTGGCCTTTGGAACGGCTGCGCTGCATTTGCTCGGGTCGTTGTTGCTGACCATCGCGGGCATCAAGACAGCTATTCTAATTATAGCTACCTAGGCAACAAACGCGCCGGCTAGAGGGCTATTTTGCCAATATTTAGCCAAAAACAGCTATCCATCAGACTGCGAAGGTCAGTTTTGCCGGTTCATCTCCACAATGCCGTCCACAAACTCCTTGAGAACCAGCGCAGCGCCAGCCTCAATAGAGGTAAATTCGACCCGGCACTCAAAGCCGACAGTCAGGCCAGACACCCGCAAAACCTTGGCGTAAATCTCGCTGAGACTCGACCCCAGCAAAGATACCGACAAGACAATTTTGATGTCACTGAACGGCTCAATCGGCACGGGGCTGACGATGCTCATGCCCCCGTAACTGATGTCGATCACCCGCCCCAGATACTCTTCAGGCAACACGGTTTTACCGCTGAGCACCTGAAACGCCAGCGGCATGTCCACCTCGACCCGCGGGCTGTTGCGAATCTCCCGGGCGGGCGCCACCAGCGGTGTGGGTCTTTGGGTCGCCAACAATTCATACATGCGCACCGCGCCTTTTTTGCCCTTGACCTTGACCTCGTTGACATCGCCAATTTCGATGAACTCGCGAGCTATTCTGTAGGTGTTTTCGCTCAGCAGAATCTGCCCACGCAGGCTATGCGCCTCTACCCGTGAGGCCAGATTGACCTGGTCACCAATCACGGTGTACTCGCTGTGCAGGATGGAGCCCAGATGCCCGGCGACCACATTGCCGGTATTGATCCCGATGCCCATGTAAAAAGGCGCCATGCCAAAGCGCTTGTTGGCTTCATTGATGTCGAGCATGGCCATTTGCATCTCGATGGCGCAGGCAAGCGCACTCTCCAGGTCATGAACGTGCGTTTGCGGGGCACCAAACAGGGCCATGATGGCGTCCCCCATGAACTTGTCGATGGTGCCGCCATGGCGAATGATGATTTCGCTCATGCGTTTGAAGTACCGGTTGAGGGCTGCCACCATCTCCAGCGCGGTGTACTTCTCGGCCACGGCCGTGAAGCCGCGCAGATCTGACAACAGAATGGTGACCGGGCGACTCTCGGCGCTCTGCATGGTGTGCATCGCGGCATGAAGCAGCTCACCAATTTTCGACCTGAGTTCCGACTGGCTGCTTGGGGCATTGCCCGGCGCCGCTTGCTGATTGAACAAGCTCAGCAATTGCTCGGTGAGTTGCGATTGGTCGTCTTGCTGCATGGTCTCGGGGGGTCTGGCGAAATAGCCCCTGAGAATAGCAGCCTAAACTTCGAACTTGATGCCTTGGGCCAACGGCAAGGTGCTGCCGTAATTGATGGTGTTGGTGGCCCGGCGCATGTAGGCCTTCCAGGAATCCGACCCCGACTCGCGTCCGCCCCCGGTCTCTTTCTCGCCGCCAAACGCACCGCCAATCTCGGCGCCGCTGGTGCCGATGTTGACGTTGGCAATGCCGCAATCCGAGCCGCGAGCGGAAGTAAAGACTTCGGCCTCGCGCAGGTCTTGCGTAAACACGGCAGATGACAAGCCATGGGCCACGGCGTTGTTGAGCGCAATCGCCTCGTCAAAGCTGTCGTAGGGCACCACGTACAAAATTGGCGCAAAGGTCTCGTGCACCATCGGACCACTTTGGCTGCTCAGTTCCACGATGGCGGGTCGCACATAGAAAGCATCCGCTTCGCCAACGGACTCTCGTGCACCGAAATGCACCAGTGCCCCAACTTCGCGCGCTTGTGTCAAGGCCAGTTGCATGGCCTCAAAAGCACGCGCATCAATCAGCGGCCCCACCAGTGTGCCATCCTCCATCGGGTTACCCACTGGCAGGCGCTCGAACACAGAGCGCAAAGAGGCCAGCAAGGGCGCATAGATGGAGCGGTGCACGATCAAGCGGCGCAGCGAGGTGCACCGCTGCCCAGCGGTGCCGGCCGCAGAGAACGCCGCAGCACGCACGACCAGCGCCAAATCGGCCGATGGGCAAACAATGGCGGCATTGTTGCCCCCCAGTTCCAGCAGAGAGCGCTTGAACTGCGCCGCGCAGGCAATATTCACGGCACGACCCATGGTGGTAGATCCAGTGGCACTCACCAGCTTGACCGCAGGGTGGGCCACCAACGCCTCTCCAACCGAGCGCTCGCCCATCAACAACTCAGCCAGGCCTTCTGTGTCCAGCCCCTGCTCACGGGCAGTCTGCAACAGCAGGCCGTTGAGTGCCAGCGCACACAAAGGCGCCTTCTCCGATGGTTTCCAGACCAGGGTGTTGCCACACACCAGCGCCAGTGCAGCGTTCCAGGCAAAGACGGCCATCGGAAAATTGAATGCTGAAATAATCCCCACCACGCCCAGAGGGTGCCAGGTTTCCAGCAGTTTGTGGTCAGGCCGCTCGCTGGCAATGGTCAAGCCGTAAAGTTGGCGCGACAGGCCCACGGCAAATTCGCAGATGTCCACCACCTCCTGCACTTCACCCAAGCCCTCCTGAACGATCTTGCCGGTTTCCAGCGTGATCAGGCGCCCCAGCGGCTCCTTGTGGCGGCGCACCGCCTCCCCAAAGGCGCGCACCAGGTCACCGCGCTTGGGGGCCGGCACGTTGCGCCAGCTCAAAGAGCGCTGGTGGGCGCGCTCGATGGCCGTATTCACCTGCGTTGCCGGGGTGGAGTCCACTCGCGCAAGCAAGCTGCCGTCAATGGGCGTGTGAACCTCCAGCCCGGCTGGGCTGTCGGCAGGAGCATTCAGGCCCAGAGCCTGAAAAATGGATTGAACATCGTTTAAATGAGACATGGTGTGCAGTTACTTTCTATCGCTCGATGATACGGTTCCAGCGGGCATTCCAGGCTGGGCGATTTTCGTTGATGGCATCCCAATCCACTACAACAGCAGTCTTCATGTACTCGCCAAACTGTTTGAGTTTGAGCTTGGCATCGTCTCCGACGGCTGGCGCCTTGGGGTTGGATGGAATCTGGTTACCGTGCTGCAAGCCGGCGGATTGGGCTTCTGCAGTAAGCAGGTATTCGGCCAGCTTGTGGGCCAGCACAGGTTCGCTGTTGTTGGCAATCACGCATTCGCCGACCATCAGCACCACCGAGCCTTCCTTGGGCTGGGCATATTCAACTGAGATGCCTTTTTCCTGCAAGGTCGCGACAGAGGTGGGTGTCAGCGGCGCAATCGCAGCCTCACCGGTTTGAATCATCTCTGACAACTTGGCTGAACTGGGGATGTACTCCAGCACGTTAGGGCCTACGCTGCCCTTCCAGGCCGCAAAGCCAGGCTCCACGTTTTTGTCAGTGCCGCCCTTGATGCGGTTGAACATCAGGAAACCATGCAGGCCAAAGGTGGACGAGGACAGCGACTGAAAGACCACCTTGCCCTTGAACTTAGGGTCCGCCAGGTCCATCCAGGAGGTGGGGGGAGCCCATCCCTTCTCGGCAAACATTTTTTTGTTGTAGGCCAGTCCCGTCATGCCCATGGTGACGCCGGTCGCCATGTCGCCCTTGAAGCGGGCGGTGGGATACACCTCGTTCAGCGCCGGGCTGGGTTTCATCTTTTCACACAAACCCATTCCGATGGCGCGGGCCATCACTCCATCGTCAAGAAACATCACATGCATCTGCGGCTTGTCCTTGGCGGCCTGCGCCTTGGCCAGAATGTCGGCCGAACCACCGGGCACAACCACCACCTTGACGTTATTGGCTTTCTCGAACGCGGGAAACACATGTTCGGTCCACGTCTTCTCCATGGAGCCACCGTTCATGCCGATGTAAATCGTCTTGGTTTGGGCGTGGGCCGCACCGGCCGACAGCGCCACGGCCGCAACGGCCAGCGACAACAGTGAACGACGCGCCTTGCAGGGCATGGAACTGATTTTTTTCATGAAAAGTCTCCTTCAGGTTGAGGGGTTGAGTGAACTAACGGACGGGAAACGCAAAATCGAAAAAGCGGCAATCGGGGTCGCTGTGGTGCCATCACGCACCAAGTCGGCGAGCACCGCGCCCACCGCAGGGCCAATCTGGAAGCCGGCACCGGCAAAACCAAATCCATGGAACAGCCCTGGTGTGGTGGCACTGGGGCTCAGCACCGGCTCGCGGTCAGGCAAATAGCCTTCGGTGCCGCTCCAACTACGGATGATGTGCGCATGACGCAGCTTGGGCAACAACTCCACCGTGCGGGCCAACACCAGCGAGAGGGCGTCCCGACTGGGCCGGGCGCGGTCGGCGTCCAGTGCATAGCCTTGCGAGCCGCCAATGACGCAATTGCCGCGCGGCGCCTGGCGCGCGTAAATGCCGCCGCCCTCCACGCCCAAACTGAGATTCATGAACATCGGCAGTGGTTCGGTCACGGCCATCACGGGATGGCCCGACACCATGGGCACCGCTTCGCCAAAATGCGCCGCCACAGCACCAGCCCAAGCCCCCGCGCAATTCAGCAGATAACGCGCACGCACCTCCAGCGCCACACCCGAGGTCAACACGAAGTGGCGGCCGTCATGGACCATCGTGTCCACCCGGGTCTGTTCGCGAATATCCGCCCCCAGCCTTACAGCCGCGCGGGCAAACGCGGGCGAAACCAGCCGGGGGTTGGCGTGGCCGTCGTCCGGGCAAAAAGAACCGCCCACAGCACGGGCGCCGAGCCAGGGATGTTGCGTGCGCAAATCTGCAGCGCTCAGCATTTGCAAACCCATGCCGAAGCCACGGCTGCGCTCCCGATAGGCCTCCAGCGAAGCCAGGTCAGCCTCGCTGCGAGCCATCTTGAGGTGACCCGAGCGCTGGTATTCGCCGTCAATGCCGATCAACTCGGGCAGCCGGCTCCAGATGGCGTGGGCACGCTGGGCCAAAGGCAGTTGCGTGAGCGGGCGCCCCTGGCGGCGCACGCCACCGTAGTTGACGCCGCTGGAACGGGAGCCACAAAAGTCGCGCTCCAGCAAAGTGACTGTGAACCCCATTTGGCGCAGAGCCAGTGCCGCTGATGCGCCCATGATGCCCCCACCAATGATGGCCACGTCAGACACGATTTTTTCCATCATGCAGACTCCTCGGGCGCCAGAACTGTTGCCACCCCAAAAGGAATCGGCTTGACCGGGGCTTGCCCCCGCAGGCGACCCACCTGCTCCACCGACCGGCCGGTGCAGTGCGCAAGAACCTCAGCAGCCGCGACACCACACATCCGTCCCTGGCAGCGCCCCATGCCAACACGGCACAAGGCCTTGAGACGGTTCATCTCAACCGCCCCGGTGGCATGGGCTGTGCGGCGCAACTCACCTGCTGTAACCTCTTCACAGCGGCAGATCACCACCTCATCCTGTACCTGCGCAGCCCAGCCGGCAGGAAAAGGAAAAGCCCGCTCCAGCCCTGCGCGAAAACGCTGGGCCCGCTCCAGGGTGGCGTCCAGTGCGAGCACACGGTCACCATCGACGGCTTCGGGCACTCTGCCGGTATCGGCCAGCAACGTCAGTGCCGCGCGCTCACCGGCTGACTCGGCGGCGTCGGCACCGAGAATGCCCGCACCATCGCCTGCCAGGTACAGGCCCGCAACGGTCGTTCTGCCCGCCGCATCGCGCTCTGGCAGCCAAGCCCGCTGCAACTCGTCAAAATAAAAGCGGCATCCCAAAATATCCGCCAACTGGGTCTCGGAGCGCAGGCCGTAACCCAGCGCCACTGCATCACAAGCCAAGTTGTGCTCACCTTGCGCATCACGCCACTCGACCCCGCTTACACGGCTATCGCCCAGCACCCGCAGCGGCTGCACCCCGCCCTGCATCCGAACGCCATGCGCGCGCAACCAGCCCACGTAATACAAGCCTTTGGCCAACACAGCAGGCTGCTGCACAAGGGCCGGCAGCGCGGCCACCTGATCCATCAGCGTCGCGGTATCAAGCACAGCCGCCACGTGAGCGCCTGCCTTGGCATATTGGTAAGCAATCAGGTACAGCAGGGGTCCGGTACCCATCAGCACCACGTGCCGACCAATGGCACAACCCTGAAACTTGAGCGCCACCTGCGCACCACCCAGGGTAAACACACCGGGTATGGTCCACCCGGGCACGGGAAGCACCCGGTCGGTAGCACCTGTGGCCAGGATCAGGTGGGTGTAGTTCACCGTGGCCGTCTGCCCATGGCGCAACACATCAAGCTTGCCGCCTTCGGCATTCCACACCAGGGTGTCAGGCTGGTAGTCGATGTGGGGCAGCAACCCCGCCATGGTGTCGTGCACCGACTCGGCCCGGCTGGCGTCAAAGCCGTACAAAACTTTTTTGGAGCGCTGAAAATGGGCAGGCGGCTGACGGTAGATCTGGCCGCCCCAGCGGACAGACTCGTCAAGCACAACGGGGCGCAGACCATGACGCACCAGCGTCTGGGCCGCACGCACGCCAGCCGGGCCGGCGCCCACAATCACGGGTTGCAAGTTGTCGGTCATGACGCTGACTCCGCTTGAGTCAGCAGGCGCATGTCTGCCTGCACAAAGGTGGAGCAGGCCCGCAGCCGCGCCCCTGACTCCGTGCTGATCCAGCAATCCTGGCAGGCACCCATCAAACAAAAACCGGCACGCGCCTGGCCGCTGAATTCGGTGTGGCGCAGGGTGGCACGGTGCGTCAGTACAGCGGTCAGCACGGTGTCGCCAACCAGAGCGTCGAGCGACTCACCGTCCAGAGTGAAGCTCACGCGCTCGCGCCCGGTCTCAGCAAGCCGCTGCAAAAGACCTGAGTTGTGGGAGTTGCGGCTCATTTGCTGCCCACCAAAATCTTGTCCAGTCCATACAGACGGTCCAGCACGAGCATCACCGCCGCCGTAAAGGCGACCATCAGGGCCGAGGCAGCTGCCATCAGAGGGTCGATGGACTCGGTCGCGTACATGTACATGCGCACCGGCAGAGTCACCGTGGACGGTGCGGTGATGAAGATCGACATGGTCACCTCGTCAAAACTGTTGATGAAGGCCAGCAGCCAGCCACCACTCACCCCGGGCAAAATCATCGGAAGCGTCACGCGCCGAAAAACGGTCAGGTCACTGGCGCCCAGGGATCGCGCCGCCTGCTCGCAGCTCAAGTCAGCGCCGCTGGACGCTGCCACCACCAATCGCAACACGTAAGGCGTAACCACTACAGCATGCGCCAGCACCAGCCAGAAAAAACTGCCACTGGCCCCGGTCAGAGAAAAAAGCCGCAGCAGCGCCACACCCAGCACCAGGTGCGGAATGATCAACGGTGACAGAAACAAGGCATTAAGCGCATCCCGCCCGGCAAAGCTGTGTCGCGTAATAGCCAGCCCGGCCGGCACCGCCAACAAGGTTGCCAGCGTGGCCGAGGCCAGTGCCAGCCACAGGCTGTTCCAGAACGAGGTGACAAAGTCCGGGTGGGCAAACACGGCCTTGAACCACCGCAAAGAAAAATGAGTGGTGGGAATGGTGAGCGTGTTCTCGGGCGTGAACGCCACAATGCACACAATCAGCAAGGGCGCCAGCATGAAGCTGATCACCAGTGCATTGAACAGCAGGGCGAAGGGTCCGTTCTTGGTCATGACCCTAGCCCATCGCTTTCTTGTAGCGTCGCTCCAGTACGCGGTTGTAGCTCAACATCACCACCAGATTGGCCAGCAGAAGGATCAACGCCAACGCCGCGCCCAGCGGCCAGTTCAACTCATGCAGGTACTCGTCATAGACCACCGTGGACACCATCTTGAGCCGACGCCCCCCCAGCAAGCCGGGGATGGCAAACGCACTGGCACTCAGGCCAAACACGATCAGGCTGCCCGACAAAATGCCGGGCATCACCTGCGGCAGCACCACTCGGCGCAAAGTAGTGAGGGGCGAGGCTGAAAGCGACAGCGCCGCGTTTTCCACACCGGGGTCAAGCTTTTGCAGTGATGTCCAGACGGGTATCACCATGAACGGCAGCATCACATGCACAAGCGCAATGACCACCGCCGCCTCGGTGTACAGAATGCGCACCGGTCCGAGCCCGACCGCTTGCAGCGCATGATTGACCACCCCTTGCGGGCCAAGCAGCATGCTCCACCCAAAGGCCCGAACCACCACCGACACCAGCAGCGGGGCCAACACCACCAGTAAGAAAATGGAGCGCCAGGGGTTGCCCATGCGGCTCAATACGTACGCCTCGGGCGCGCCAATGAGCAGACAAATGACGGTAGTGAGTCCGGCAATCCAGAACGTACGCCAGAAGATTCCGTAGTAATACTCATCGGTGAATACAGCTACATAGTGCGCCAGCGTGTACTCGTTCTTGACACCCGTGGCGTGGTCGAACACGTTAAATGACAACACAGCCGTCAGCACCAGCGGCACCAGCAGCAGGCAGGTAAACAACAGCACAGCCGGTGCCGACAGGGCCCAGGGCGTCGTGGCGCGCTTACTCATGACAGCACCCGAAGCGAGCGCTCGGACCAGGTCAGACCCGTGCCGCCCTGCTCCTTCAATGGCGCTACATCGCCGTTCGGACAAGCTACCGTCAACTCCCCCATCGGCGTGCTGAGGTGGTACAGCCATTGGCTGCCCAGGAAAAAGCGTTCCCGCACAACACCATCCACCACGCCCTGACCGCAGGGCACAAAACTTATTTTTTCTGGCCGCAAACTCAGCACCACCTCGGCGCCATGATGCAGACCCTGGCCAACCACCTCGACTTGCAAGCTGCCCAGATCTATCTGCGCCTGTGGGCCGGCGCGACTTACACGACCGGGCAGCAGATTGGCCTTGCCCACAAAAGTTGAGATAAATCGGGTTTGCGGTTGTTCGTACAGTTGGTAGGGAGCGTCAATCTGCGTCACGCGCCCACCCTCCATCACCACCACCCGGTCACTGATCGACATGGCCTCGGTCTGGTCGTGCGTAACCATGATTGTGGTGGTGCCCACCTTGCGCTGGATCTGGCGCAACTCAAACTGCATTTCTTCGCGCAGCTTGGCGTCCAGGTTGGACAGTGGCTCGTCCAGCAGCAACACCGGTGGCTCAATCACCAGCGCCCGGGCCAGGGCGACACGCTGACGCTGGCCGCCAGACAGCTCACGCGGGTAACGCTCGGCCTGCGCCTCCAGATGCACCAGCGCCAGCGCCGCCTTGACGCGCTCTTGCCGCTCGGCTTTGGGCATGCGCCGCATCTCCAGGCCGAAGCTCACATTGTCAAACACCGTCATGTGGGGAAACAGCGCGTAGCTCTGAAAAACAATGCCCAAGCCGCGCGAGTTGGGCTTGGCATGGGTGATGTCGCGCCCATCCAGCTGAATCTGTCCACTGGTAGCGTCCACAAAACCGGCGATCATCTGCAAGGTGGTGGTCTTGCCGCAGCCCGAAGGGCCCAGTAGAGACACGAATTCACCCTTTTGCACGCTCAGATTCAGGCTGTCGACAACACAGGCCGAGCCATAGAACTTGGACACATTCGTGAGCGTTAAAAAAGACATCTCAGATTCCTTTCCATCTTTCGGGTAACGGGGCCAACCAGCCCAGCTGTCTTGCGCTCTTAGGTGACAAATGATGATTTAAAGCGCGGCGAGCGTCAATGAGGTAATCCATTAAAC
>JAUXQA010000360.1 GCA_030683195.1 Rhodoferax sp.
CTGCTTGAGCCGCTCGGCGGCCTCCGATGGCGTCAAGCCCACCGCCAAAGCCACCGCAAACAAAAACGACTCCAGCAAGGAACGCTGCAACGCCACATTCACCAGAAGAGTGAACAGCACCAGCAGCAAAGTCAGCCGCATGATGAGTACGCCAAACTGCCGGGTGCCGACCTCAAACGCCGTTGGTGGCGCGTCCTGCGCCAGGCTGACCGCTATTTGCCCCAGCGCAGTGCGGCTGCCGGTGCGTCCAATCAACACCTTGGCCGAGCCACTGACCACCGAGCTGCCCATGAACACTGTGTCAGGCGCGTCCAGCGACCAATCTTCGGGGACCCCCTTGCGAGGAGTGATCGCTCTTTTTTCAACCGGATAGGGCTCCCCCGTGAGTTGCGCCTGGTTGACGAAAAAGTCATTGGCTTGCAGCAGGTGCGCATCTGCCGGGATCAGGTTGCCGGCCGACAAAAGCACCACATCACCGGGCACCAATTCCATCACGGGCACCTCACAAGCGCTACCGCCACGCAGCACCGTCGCCACAACCGCCACCTGCTGGGCCAGCTGCTCGGCAGCACGTCCGGCGCGGTAGGACTGTACAAAGTCCAGCGTTACGCTTATCACCACAATCAGGCCAATGATCAAGGCGCCGGTGACGTCGCCCGTCAGTGCAGAAATGACAATCGCCACCAGCAGCACCAGTACCAGCGGATTGCGAAACTGGGCCAAAAACTGCCACAGCACCGCTCGCTGCGGTGCAGGCGTGAGGCGGTTGGCGCCCCACTGCTTGAGCCGCTCGGCGGCCTCCGATGGCGTCAAGCCGGCCATCAGCAAGAGGGGAAGTTGAGGGGAGTCATGGCTTGGGTAGCTTATCGCACAGCCTGGGACAGGTTCTGTGCGAAAACGCACGGGACCAAATGATCCAATCCAGGGGGCGGGCGAACCTTAGTCAAATGAAAGCATTTGTTTGATCGCAGACCTCAGGGCTAAGCCAGCGTTTACGGTCTTTGGGACATTGGCAAGACGAGATTTCAACAAGCAAAAAAATGCCCCGTTTTGGCGGGGCACTGTTTCCAGCCGGTTCGCTGGGTGGCAACAAGCCCGGGCTGTGCTGGACCCTCAGGTCACATGCAAGTCCACGGCTTTTTGGCTACCTTACTCTGTTGACTGCTTTTTGACCTTGGTGTCCCTTTTGGCAACTTTGGCTTCAGCGGCTGTCTTGGATTTGTTGCTTCCTTGCATCATGGCTTCTGGCTGTTTGGCCGTCTTGTCAGTTGCCTGTGGTTTGGCTGCAACTTTGGCATCTGCAGCCGCTTGGGCCTTGTCGCTGCCTTGCTCCATGGCTTCCGGCTGCTTGGCGACCTTGCTGACGGCGGGGCCCCTGGCGTCGACTTTGGACTGAGCTGCGCTTTCGGCTTGTGGGTTGGTGTGTTTCATGGCCTCTGCAGCCGGGGTTGCCGCAAAAGCGCTCATGCTGAGTAGGGCGGCTGCCATCATGGCGGTTGTGAGTGTGGTCTTGATATTCATTGTGAATCTCCGATGTCTATTCAGGTGTAAGTGGTGAAGGCCCCACCACCGTTGGGCATAAAGCTGAGCCCAACTCAGTCAATGCCCCGACTTTAGAACCGGAAAGAAGTCAGGTCGGTGCGCTAACACACCCAGCGTTGCATCAACACCCCGCCTTTTTTCAAATGAACCAGCTCCAGCGGCTTCAGGGCTTCAGGGCTCCACGGCCATGCCAATTACCGCCACACCATCTGCCAGAGTGCCGACCCGTGTGGCCTTGCCGGTAGTGAGGTTGACGGTATAGAGCTGGGTGGCGGGTTGGGTGGCCGTGCGCACGGCGGTGAAGGCAACGTCAGAGACATCGGCAATATCAAACGCCGCATCCAGAAGCGGGCCGGTGCCCAGGGAACCCACGGTACGAAGCAGGCCGGTGTTGGGTGACACCACGGGCTGCACACCCTCAGCCGAGCCTTGCGTCACCAGGGTGCCCGACTTGCGGTCGATGGCGTAATTGGTGGTGAGCTTGGGGTCCTTCTTGTTGTAGGTGTAAGCCGCGCCCAACAACTCGGGCTTCTGGTTGGCTTGACGGTCTGTGGGCTCATAACTGACGGCAGGGTCGGTGGCAGCCAGGGCGCCTGTATCGGGGTGAAGGCGCAGGTTTTGTCCGGTGTTGCTGACCACGCGCACGCGATCGGCCACGGGGTTGAAGTCCACGCCAAATGCCGTGCCCTGCAGCGCTGTACCTGCACCGGTGCCCACGGGCTTGAGTGCGCCGCTGGTCAGGTCCAGTGTGTAAAGGCGGCCCGCGCTGCTCAAGGCAAACAGCACGCTCTTGGAAATCCGGAAATCCACGCCCACCAGAGTTTCGCCAGCAGGCAAGCCGGTAACAGCCGTGCGCTCCCGCACCTTGCCTGGCTGCGCAGACTTGATGGTGAGCAGCTCCATTTTTTGCGTCAGCACGACCAAGGTATCCGATTTGGCGACGGCTTCCGCCGAGGGCTCCGGACTGGTTGCGCAAGCAGCTAGCAAGGCAGTGGCGAGGGCCATACCGGATAGTTTCAAAGCGTTGACTGGGGTTTGCATAAGGTTTTTCTCCGGTTTCTCAGGGTGGTTGAATGACAAGAAACAGGAACATAACACAGGCCAGATTCACCCCGAATCGCAACGAAACAACCCAACCGGGCTTGCGTCAGAGCTCATGCGGGCGACCTGAAACTTGGGTCGTCAATGCTGATTTTTTCAAGTCTTTGAATCCGATCTGATCCTGAGGGCGTATTCATATCAGCAGCCTGAACCAGCACGATGCAGGCGCCGAACCACTCACCGCCCCGGCTAAACCCCTGGCCAATACAAGCCCTTCACCCGTGCCTGCAGGCGGGCCAGCCCCAGCAAGACATCGGTCATGGGGGTGGGCACGCCGGTGAGCTTGCCCAGCTCTTTCACCACCGTCACCAGCGCATCCAGCTCCACCGGTTTGCCGGCCTCCACGTCTTGCAGCATCGAGGTTTTGAAGGCGCCGAGCTTGCGGGTGACGGCGTGGCGATCCTCGGGCTGCTGCTCGATAGGAATGCCGATGCGCGCGCCAATTTCCCTGGCCTCCAGCATCACACTCGACACAAAACCGCACACCAGCTCATCCTCCAAAATCAAATCGGTGGTGGCGCCGGTGAGGGCGCTGATGGGGTTCACGGTCATGTTGCCCCAGAGCTTGTACCAGGTGTCTTTCTGGATTTGGGGCGACACGGTGGCGGCAAAACCGGCGCGCTCCAGCAGCGCAGTCAGCGCCTGCACCCGGGGCGAGATAAAGCCAGAAGGTTCGCCAAGGATCAAGCCATTGCCAAAGTGGTGGCGGATGACGCCGGGCGCGTCCACCGAGCAACTGGCGTGCACAACGCAGCCAATCACACTGGCAGGCGGGATGGACCGTGCGATCTCCCCGCTGGCGTCCACCGCCTGCAGTTGGGTGCCCTCCAGCGCACCACCAAAGCCTTGAAAAAACCACCATGGCACGCCGTTCATGGCGGTCAGCACCACGGTGTGCGGGCCGATCAGGGGCCCAATCTGGCGCGCCACCTCCAGCAGGGCCGGCGCCTTGACGGCAATCACCACCAGGTCTTGCACACCCAACTCGGCCGGGCTGGCGCTGGCCAGCACCGGGGCGGCCCATTCATGCTCGCCCTGTCGCACCCACAGCCCCTGCGCCTGCACGGCAGACAACGTGGCCCCGCGCGCCACCACGCTCACCTCACAGCCCGCAGCCGAGAGCCGCTGACCGATCCAGCCGCCAATGGCACCCGCACCCACCACAGCCACTTTTTTGAAAAAATTTTGAGTCATATAGGCGTCCAGCCGGCGTTTTAATTGATTTAAATGCTATTTATTAAATAGCAAATTTGATTGCACCTCAGCACCCCAAGGGGGCCGACCCGTTTCTTCCGCCACTCGGTGCACCGTATACGGTCGTTGTTGCCCAAAAGACACCGTCGCAATGCGGGTAAAGTCAATGCCGACCCTTTGGCACCGTCTGCATTTTTGCACTTTCAGGACCCACCTCATGAAGAAGCCCCTTGTCGCTTTGACCGCCCTTGCTTTCATCACCCTGGCCAATGCCCAGTCCAGCGCCACGCTGTATGGCATTGCCGATTTTTGGGTCGGCAACAGCACCGACAAGGGCACCACGGCAGCCAGCGGAGGTTTGGCTGCCAGTCGGTGGGGCATCAAGGGCAAAGAAGATTTGGGCGGTGGCCTGGAAGCCGGCTTTGTGCTGGAACAGGTGTTTGACCTGGCCAGTGGAGCCAGCGCAGGCGGCTTTAACCGCCAATCCTATGTAAGTCTGGCGGGTGATTTTGGCGAGCTTCGTTTGGGTAACGTCTTGACGCCACTGGACGACATCAATGGCAGCGCCAACAGCGGTGGCGACTCTCTATTGGCAGCGGTCTCGGGGGTCTGGGTGGGCTTCAACGCGAACCCCATGCGCCAGATTTATTACGCCACGCCCGAGTGGCACGGGCTGGGTGCGGCTGTCAGCCGGTCGCTGGGTGGCCAGAGCGGCCGAGATGTCAGCAGTTTCCGGGTGAACTACACCGAGGGCCCTGTCTATGCGGGCCTGGCCTGGCAAGCAGACAAGCAGTCCGTACCCGGCCTGACCGTGCACCATACATTTGTCAACGGAGCCTACGACTTGGGCCCAGTCAAACTGCTCGCCAGCGCGCGCCGGGTGACCCACCCCGACTCGGGCGCAGACCGCACGCGGGAATACCAGGCGGGCGTGGAAGTCCCGGTTGGCGACGCTCTGGTGGTGTCAACCGGTTACGCGCGCTCCACGGACAAAAGCGCTGACCTGCAAGTCGTGCACCGGCAAGGCTATGGGCTGCTGCTGACTTATGCGCTGTCCAAACGAACCGCACTTTACGGTGGCCTGCAGCGCAACACCGAGAAGATGGCCAACACCTCAGCGCGTTTGACGGCCGCAGGCATTCACCACACGTTTTAGAATCTATTTTTGACGAAATTAGCCTCTGGCCGTCGTATTCATTGGTTTTACCAAAACAAAAGAGTAGCAAAAGTCAAGGTACCTACCGCCCTGCTGGCGATCTGTGATTTCACACCGTCACACTCAGCCATGGCCGACAGTGACGGGGAGAGCGACCGACTCAGGTTCTCACTGTCGCACAGAAGCGCTCGCCATCGCGCCGGCCCAAGTCAAAAGCGCGCTGCAAGGCGACTTCATTGGTGTAGTCCCAAGCGCCGACCGGAATCGGTTGAGATGGCTGTACATACGTGCGTCCGGGCACTGAAGGCAACTTCCTGAAGGGCCTTGTCAGCAGCACCAACGTTTCGCCCGAATTTTGGGCGACACCTTCGATCGGCACATTGCTCACCAGACTCCCGTCCAGCAGCGCGACGCCGTTGCGCCTTGCCTGCGGCGTGAGTGGTGGCACGCAGGATGAAGCAATAATCAGGTCGGCGAGCGCACCAGGTGTAGCGCAATCTTGCACTGAGACGTAAAGCGGCCTGAAACCGACACGCTGCCCCATCGCCGAGTGAACTGCGCCTTTATGACAGGCTTTGATGCCGAATGCAGCCACGCCCAGCAGCATCGCCAACTGGGCAAACGCCCATCGCGGCGGGCACGAAACCAGCACCTTGATCGCAGGCCCTTGGTGCAGGCGTGACAACGCCTGCATGTCGATGCTGGCAAGTAGGGTCTCGCGGTAGATGTCGCCATGCGGGAAGACCGGCCGCGAACACAGC
>JAUXQA010000378.1 GCA_030683195.1 Rhodoferax sp.
TTTCCACGGCTCGCGGCCCAGGAAGCCCGGCAGCACGTAGGCGATGCAGAGCAGTAGCAGTGCGGTCCGCGGCAAGCGGCGCACGGCTCCCTGGGCAACGATGGCGGGGGTGGGTTTATTCACGCTTTGGCGTTATAGGGAGCGGGGGATACTGGCCGTCATGCTGGTTCGCTATGAAAAAAGGCAGCGCGGTAACCCGGGCTGCCTTTGATTGAACGTAAGCTCCAGCTTATTCGGCTGCTGCTGGTGCTGCGACTTCTGCCGCTTTGGATTTTCCAAAACGGTTGCGGAAACGCTCTACGCGTCCGCCCATATTGTCCACAGATTTCTGAGTACCTGTATAGAAAGGGTGTGATTCGCTGGAGGTGTCCAGCTTGAAGAGTGGCAGATCACGGCCATCTTCCATTTTCACCATTTCTTTGGCACTGGCACACGACCGGGTCACGAATTTAAAGCCATTGGATGTATCCAAAAAGCAAACTTCGCGGTAGTTGGGGTGAATTCCTTCTTTCATATCGTCTCCATCAGTTGCGCTAGCCGCGTCGTGCCCTCGTGCAAACCATTGCACAATTCAAAGCCAACGTACTTGTCGCGAAAAGCTTTATATTATAGATCAGCCACCGCGACGCATCATGTCAAAAAATTCGCTGTTGTTTTTGGTGGCGCGCATCTGCTTGAGAACCATTTCCATAGACTCGATTTCGTCCATGTTGTAGAGAAATTGTCGCAATATGCGGGTTTTTTGGAGAATCTCCGGTGCGAGTAGAAGCTCTTCCCGGCGGGTGCCGCTGCGGTTGAGCTGGATTGATGGAAACACTCGCTTCTCGTAAAGGCGTCGGTCCAAGTGGATCTCAGAGTTGCCAGTACCTTTAAATTCCTCAAAAATAACCTCATCCATGCGACTGCCGGTGTCGATCAAAGCGGTGGCGATGATGGTCAGCGATCCGCCCTCCTCGACATTGCGGGCCGCGCCGAGAAAACGCTTGGGACGCTGCAATGCGTTGGAATCAACGCCGCCAGTGAGTACTTTACCGCTGGATGGAACCACGTTGTTGTACGCCCGTGCCAGGCGGGTGATTGAGTCCAGCAAGATAACGACATCTTTTTTCAACTCAACCAAGCGCTTGGCGCGCTCAATCACCATTTCTGCCACATGGACGTGGCGTGCAGCGGGTTCATCAAACGTCGACGCGATTACCTCACCCTTAACGGTGCGTTGCATCTCCGTGACCTCTTCCGGGCGCTCGTCAACCAGCAAAACCATCATGTGGATGTCAGGGTAGTTGGCTGAGATCGCATGGGCGATGTGCTGCATCATCACCGTTTTTCCGCTTTTTGGCGGTGCTACCAATAACGCACGCTGCCCTTTTCCGATAGGTGCAATGATGTCAATGACGCGGGCGGTAATGTTCTCTTCCGTCTTGATGCTGTCTCGCTCCAGACGCATCTGAACTTTCGGAAACAGCGGAGTTAGATTCTCAAACATTACCTTATGTTTGTTGTCTTCCGGGCCGCCCCCATTGACTTTGTCCAACTTGTTTAGCGCGAAGTATCTTTCGCCGTCTTTGGGTGTTCGTACTTCGCCTTCAATCATGTCGCCTGTGTGGAGATTGAACCGACGCACTTGGCTGGGGCTGATGTAAATGTCGTCGGTTGACGCGGTATAACTGGTGTCAGGGCTTCGCAAGAAACCAAAGCCGTCAGGCAAAATCTCCAACACGCCGTCTGCAATGATTTGCTCACCGGTTCGTGCGCGCTTCTTGATAATGGCGAACATCAGTTCTTGCTTGCGCATGCGACCTGTGTTTTCAATTTCAAGCTCTTCAGCTTGTTTGAGGACTTCGGACACATGCAGTGCCTTGAGTTCGTTTAAGTGCATGGAATGACTTACTGTGGAAGTTGAACGAAATACTGGGGGGGAGGTTCGGGTAGAGGCAGGGCGGTTGCCTCAGACTCAAGGTTCTAAACCGATGGATTCAAGCCGACTCTGGATTGGAGTGGCGGAATCAGGTTTGATTATGACAGGAAAATAAGAAAAGGCCCTGAAAATAAGTCAAGGCCAAGGTTGCTCAAACTATGGGTAATAGTTAAACAATCAGGCGAGTTGCTGGTCGATGAAAGCGGTCATTTGCGCTTTGCTCATCGCTCCAACCTTGGTGGCAGCCAACACCCCACCCTTAAACAGCATGAGAGTTGGGATCCCGCGGATACCAAATTTGGCGGGAATATCCCTGTTTTCATCCACATT
Source organism: Rhodoferax sp. (assembly GCA_030683195.1). Classification (GTDB taxonomy): domain Bacteria; phylum Pseudomonadota; class Gammaproteobacteria; order Burkholderiales; family Burkholderiaceae_C; genus Rhodoferax. The sequence continues at coordinate 2,249 of JAUXQA010000378.1, forward strand.
CATTTTGGCAATTTGAAGCTTGCCCTCGTAAGCACCGGATACCTCATCCAAAATGGGGGCAATCATCTTGCAAGGACCGCACCACTCCGCCCAGTAATCTACCAAGACGGGCAGGGCAGATTGCAGGACATCCGCTTCAAAAGATGTGTCTGTGACGTGTTTGATGAGTTCGCTGGCCATGTGTTTTCCTTGGCGGGTTGTTAAAAAACTGCTTTGCCCGTTGTTGTACGCGGCTTGTTTTGCAGTGTTTGAGTTGAGTGATTGGTGAAAGTAAAGTTGGGAAATTGTGACAGAAACCGTGCCCCCGCATGCAGTGCCGCCTTTTGGGGAATGAAATAGTGCGGCGGTATAAATAAAGTGAACTGAAAATTGATGAAAAAAGTAATCGTAATTGGTGGTGGGCCTGCCGGGTTGATGGCTGCAGATGTACTGTCCAAATCCGGAGTTTCTGTGCATCTTTTTGATGCCATGCCCTCCGTGGGGCGGAAGTTTTTGCTTGCGGGAAAAGGGGGGTTGAACCTGACCCATTCGGAGCCCTCTGAGATTTTTTCGTTTCGATATGGCGCTCGACGTCCCGAAATCGGCGCTCTGCTGGAAGACTTGGATGCCACGGGTGTTCGGGAATGGGCCTCTACGTTGGGGGTCGACACTTTTGTGGGTTCCTCTGGACGGGTCTTTCCTGTCGACATGAAAGCAGCTCCTTTGCTGAGGGCTTGGCTGCATCGGCTGCGTCACCCCGTTGGGGGTCCAGCCAGTGGATCTGAGGTGGTTTTCCACATGCGGCATCGCTGGACCGGATGGAGTGATTCCTGCTCGGGTAAAACCGGGGCTGGCAATAGCCCGTGCTTGAGTTTTGACTCCCCGCACGGGCCTGTGAATGTTCAAGCGGACGCGGTTGTGTTGGCGATGGGCGGTGGCAGTTGGTCACGACTGGGCTCTGATGGGGCATGGGTGACAAGGCTGCAGACCGCGGGTGTCAACATCGCACCTCTGTTGCCCAGCAACTGTGGTTTCGACGTTGCGATGAAAGTGCGAACGTTGACACCAGAACAGGCCGCAATGGTTCCAGGGACGCCTGAGCCTCTAGGCGTTGGCTGGAGCGATCATTTTTCCAGTCGATTTGCGGGCCAACCGTTCAAGTCCGTGTCGATACGGGTTGAAACCGCGCAGGGAGCGCAGTTTCAGCGCCGGGGTGAGTTCGTGGTTACCGCCACCGGGGTCGAAGGTAGCCTGATTTATGCCGCGTCTAGCCTGTTGCGTGATGACATCATCACCCAAGGTGCGGCCACGTTTCATTTGGACCTTTTGCCGGATATATCAGCTGAACGCGTGTTGGCTGAGGTTCGTCATCCTCGGGGCGCCCGCTCACTTTCCAGCCATTTGAAAAGCCGTTTGCACATTGACGGAATCAAGTCAGCCATCCTGCATGAATTGCTGACCAAGGAGCAGTTGAATGACCCGGAGCAGTTGGCAGGCGCCATCAAAGGGCTGCCCATCGTGCTGGCGGCCGTGCGACCGATGGACGAGGCGATCAGCACAGCGGGTGGCGTGATGTTTGAGGCCATGGATAGCAATTTGATGCTGACCAAATTGCCCGGCGTATTTTGTGCTGGCGAGATGCTCGACTGGGAAGCTCCCACGGGAGGCTATTTGTTGACGGCATGTTTGGCCAGCGGACAGCGTGCCGGCAAAGGCGCGCTCGCCTATCTGGGCGAAAAGTGAAAAGCCCTGCGAGTCAATTCATGAAATTTTTTTGAACTGACTCGTTCAGGGCACTCCCTTACAGTTGCTGGTCAAAGCGCTTTTTGCAGCACGGTGCCGGTGAAAAGATAGGGCAGTCGGGGGCCCTTGCCAGGCTCAACGCCACCTTTGTTTTCTACACTGACGGCCAATTCCGAAACATTAAGCAGAGAGTTTTCATCAGCGGGGAGTCGCAATGTCTTGCCTTTGGTTTGGAAAATGCCAATTGAGCGCGGCGGGTTATCCGGCGATAAAGCCCACAATTGCATCGTGTCTTGTTGGCCCTCCGTCACGGCGTTGAGACGTTGAACTTGGAGAGCGTTGTCAAGGAGATCAAATGTAATGAGAAGTGCAGGTGCATGCTTTTCATCCATGAGAACGGATAGGTACTTGATGTGGGCCGTCGTTTTAATCTTGGTTTGAAGATGTGCAATCTGAGCCTTGAACTGTTCAAACATGCTCATTCCGGTTGCTGTCGCAATGGCGATCATCAGCAGGCAGGCAATAGTGGCCGCTCGCCAAAGGTTGGCAAGTCTTGCCGGTAGGGTGGGTGCTAGGGGTTCATTCATGAAATACTTCAGTTGATTTAAATTTAGTAGCGCTCTATGTGACCGCATGGTTCATGGGCGAAGACCGTACGCAATTACGACCGCTGTCCTTTGCCTTGTAAAGCATTTTGTCCGCTGTGGCGAGGAAGTCCTGATAGTTGCTTTGCTGGTCAGGAACACCGCACGCTACGCCAAAGCTGGCGGTCATGCGAATGACGTGTCCTTCATGAGCAACTTGGAGTTCTTCGACCGCAATGCGGAACTTTTCAGCCAATGCAGCTGAGCTTTCCAGGTTGCTGCCAAGCAGCAAAATGACAAACTCTTCACCGCCATAGCGGGCCAAGACATCGCCTGCACGGTGAATCCAAGGCCGCATCAGCTTCGCCAGTGCTTTGAGGCAAGCGTCTCCTGCTAGGTGACCATGTGTGTCGTTGATGTTTTTGAAATGATCGATGTCAAACATGATGAGTCCCAATGGAGCTCCCATGCGCCGAGCCCGGCGATGCTCTGTGGCCAGCGCGTTGTCAAAAAAAGCACGGTTGCTGATTTGGGTGAGTCCATCGGTAGTGGACAGCAGCAGCAGTCTGTCATTCGCCGTCTGGAGTTGATCCAGCGTTTGATTCAATTCGCCAGTGCGGGCTTTGACACGTTGTTCAAGTTGACGATTGGTTTCCTCTTTAAGTCTGATCATTGCTTCCTGGGCGGCTCGTGCCTTGCGCTCATGGGCCAACGCCGCGGCCTGTGCATTCACTCGCTGGGATCTGTCGTGGTTCATTCGGTCAATCAGAGTGAATGACAATAAAACCACCAACAAAATGATTCCCATCTGTGGCGCATTGTTGGTCCAGATGTTTGAGGGTATCAACCCAAATTTGTTGGCATCCAGGATGCCTAGTCCGATCAGGACAGAAGTCCAGGCAAGGCAATAAAACCGTGCAAAACTCGCGCCCCGCCACCAGCGCCAATATCCAACGACAAGCGCTGTTAACGCAACTGGAATGGTAACTGCCGCTCCCAGGCGCACCGTGAGGCTGTAGGGCAGAAAAAATGTCAGCACCACAAGCACGCCACACCCAGCGGCCAAGACATTTACCAGTATCCAGGCCGGCCGGGAGAACTCCTTCAGCTTGAGAAAACTGTTTGCGAACAAGCAGGCAAACAAGCCCGTACCCGCAATAAAAGTCGAGATTGCAATACTGTTCCAGCGCACGGCGTTTGGCCAAACATACGCAAAGGTAAAGCCTGTCAAGGTCAGATGGAACAGCAGGTAGCTCGCAACGAACAAGATATAAAAAATGTAATTGATGTCGCCTGTTGAGAAAAATACGAAAAGGTTGTAGATGACCATGATCAATAAAATTCCGATCAGAACACCCTGAACCAAATTTTCGTCACGATTCGCTTCGTGAAATCTTTCCGGATCCCACATTCGAAACGGCGCTTCAATCGTCCCTGCGGAGGCCAATCGGATGTAGATCTGGTTGAGTCCTGGCGCCAGTTGGACCGGCATGATGAAGTTTTGATGTTTCACGATGCGTTGCGCAAAGGGCTTTTCATCACCCAAAACATAGCTCGTCTTCAGTTGGTCGCCAGCCAAATGATAGAAGTTCACTTCGTCAATAAATGGAATAGGCAGCTCGATCAAGCGCGGAAGTGCTTGACCTGTGATGTTGTCGATCTGGAAACGAAACCAGTAAGCGTCTGTCGTGAACCCGAAATTTGGCGACGCCCGGTTGATGGCTTGCCACGCCGAGAGCTTTGTTGATGCTTGATCGAATGTCAGACTTCTGCTGGCGTCAGTCAGCACCCCCATGCGTGAGCCAACCTCAATCAAACCAGGAATCTGCGTCGAGATTACCAAGCTGGGGAAACTTGGGTTGGGGGCGTCTTGATTTGCTTGAGCCTGCGGCGTCAAACCCATCATCAACACCAGTAGCCAGAAAGTAAGTTCCTTCAAATACAAACTGTTCATCCTCCTGGGTTGCCCGACAGCAAAAAGTAATGGGTTGATGAGCCTTGATGCTGCCTCTGGCTCCACAGT
>JAUXQA010000379.1 GCA_030683195.1 Rhodoferax sp.
AGCTTGGCGGGTTGCTCGGCCAAGGCCTGGGCCGCCAGCTCCACAGCCGGTTGCTGCAGGCGCATCAGTTTGGCGACCAGTTCCTTTTTGGTCGCCACCGGCTCAGCCTGGGCTGCCCCCCCCAGCGCCAGCAGCGCCATGACCCACAGTGTTTTACTCATCGTCTCTCCCGGAGTGCTTGTCAAAAATCCAGATTTTTCAGCCCTGCCAGCCAGCTCAGCACGCGAATAATCAATGAACCACGAGATAGCTCGCAGGCCTTCAGGCAGACTTGCGCCGCCCGCCCCTCGCCACACTGTAAGAAAAGTGACCTGTTTCTGACTACATTAAGGTCACCCCTGACATCAACCCCGGATCAAACCTGACCATGAACAAGAAAAAAATAGGCTTGCTCCTGCTGCTCGCCACCCTGGTGGCCCTGTATGTCACGCTGGACCTGGGCCGCTACCTGAGTCTGGATTACCTCAAAAGCAGCCAGTCAGCGTTTGAGACGCTGTATGCCGAGCGCCCCTGGCAGGTGATTGGCGTCTACTTTGTGATTTATGTGGCGGCCACGGCCCTGTCTTTTCCGGGCGCGGTGATTTTGACGCTGGCCGGGGGCGCCATTTTCGGGCTGGGCTGGGGCACGCTGATTGTCTCGTTTGCCTCCAGCCTGGGCGCCACACTGGCGTTTCTGGCCGCGCGTTTTGTGTTGCGGGACAGCATTGAGGCGCGTTTTGGCAACCGTCTGAGCGAGTTCAACAAGGGCATCGAGAAAGAAGGTGCCTTTTACCTCTTTACCCTGCGTCTGGTGCCGCTAGTGCCGTTTTTTGTGATCAACCTGCTGATGGGGCTGACCAAGATGTAGGCGCTCACCTTTTACGCCGTGAGCCAGCTGGGCATGCTGGCCGGCACGGCCGTGTATGTGAACGCTGGCACCCAACTGGCACGGCTCGACTCGCTCAAGGGCATTCTGAGTCCGGGGTTGTTGGGCTCCTTTGTGCTGTTGGGTGTGTTCCCGCTGCTGGCGCGCAAAGTGATTCAGGCGATCCAGAGCCGCCAGGTCTACGCCCGCTGGAAACACGCGAAGCCGGCCCGTTTTGACCGCAACCTGGTCGTCATTGGCGCAGGCGCCGGGGGCTTGGTGTCGGCCTATATCGCGGCCGCCGTCAAGGCCAAGGTCACCCTGGTAGAGGTGCACAAGATGGGCGGCGACTGCCTGAATTACGGCTGCGTGCCCAGCAAGGCCTTGATCAAGAGCGCTACGCTGGCCCACCAGATGCGTCACGCTGACCACTATGGTTTAAATAGCGTTTCAGGCAATGAGAACGCCGGCCATAGCCTGTTTTCATTCAAAAAAGTGATGCAACGCGTGCACGACGTGATTGCCGCCATTGAGCCGCACGACAGCGTGGAGCGCTACACCAACCTGGGCGTGGAGGTGCTGCAGGGCTACGCCAAAATCATCAACCCATGGACGGTGGAGATCGCCCTGAACGGTGGCGGCACGCAGCGGCTGACCACCCGCAACATCATCATTGCCACCGGCGCCCGCCCCTTTGTACCGCCCCTGCCCGGCCTGGAGGACGTGGGGTATGTGACCAGCGACACGCTGTGGGATGAGTTTGCCAAGCTGGACACGATCCCGAAGCGCCTGGTGGTGCTAGGCGGTGGCCCGATTGGCTGCGAGTTGGCGCAAGCCTTTGCGCGCCTGGGCTCGCAGGTAACCCAGGTCGAGATGGGGCCGCGCATCATGGCGCGCGAAGATGAGGACGTCTCCACGCTGGCCACCGCCGCCCTGCGGGCTGACGGCGTGCAGGTGCTCACCAGCCACAAGGCCCTGCGCTGCGAAAAGGCGGGCGAGGTCAAAACCCTGGTGGTGGAACACGCCGGCAAGGAGATACGGCTGGAGTTTGACGCGCTGCTGTGCGCTGTGGGCCGCGTGGCACGGCTCACCGGCTACGGGCTGGAAGACCTGGGCATCGACACCCAGCGCACCGTGCCCACCAACGAGTACCTGCAAACCCTGTACCCCAACATCTTTGCCGCCGGCGACGTGGCCGGGCCCTACCAACTCACCCATGTGGCGTCGCACCAGGCCTGGTATGCAGCCGTGAATGCGCTGTTTGGCGACTTCAAACGCTTCAAGGTCGACTATTCGGTGATTCCCTGGGCCACCTTCATCGCCCCTGAAGTGGCGCGGGTGGGCCTGAACGAGCAGGAGGCCAAAGAGAAAAAAATCGCCTTTGAAGTCACCCGCTACGGCATCGACGACCTGGACCGCGCCATTGCCGACAGCGAGGCCCACGGCTTTGTGAAGGTGCTCACCGTACCCGGCAAAGACACCATCCTGGGCGTGACGATTGTGGGCGCGCACGCGGGCGATTTGCTGGCCGAATACGTGCTGGCCATGAAACACGGGCTGGGCCTGAACAAGATTCTGGGCACCATCCACACCTACCCCACCATGTCGGAGGCCAACAAGTTTGTCGCCGGGGAATGGAAACGCGCCCACCAGCCCACAAAGCTGCTTGAGTGGGTGGCCAAGTACCACGCCTGGAAGCGGGGTTGAGCATGGGTGCTAAAACGCTGCAACGCCAACTTGCTATGAATTTGATATGTTCTTGCGCAATCGTTACGCCGGCTAGCAGCCTGTTTGCTCAAAATAGTGGCCCCGGCAGCCCGGTAACGCCACCCGCAGCACTGGCGCCGTTTGGCGTCATCGGCCATACGGCCTTGAACCCCGCCTGGCGGCTGAGTGGGCTGCCGGGCCAACAGGCCGCGCCGGTCACCCGCTTTGAGTTCAACAACACAGCCGGCGAGCCCGCCCTGCAACTCACCACCGGTAAATCCTACGGCGTGCTGGCCCACGACTGGTCTGGCCCCGCCCCGGCTGAATTGAGCTGGCGTTGGCGCGTGGACCAGCCGCTGGAGCAGGCCGATCTGGCTACCAAAAAAGGCGACGACGCGGCGGTCAAGGTCTGCGTCATGTTTGACCAGCCGCTGGCCGATATTCCCCTGCTGCAGCGCGCCACGCTCGCCCTGGCCCGTACCGCTACCGGGCAGGCCCTGCCCCACGCTTCGGTGTGTTACGTGTGGGACAAGCGCTACCCGGCAGGCACCAGCGGGGCCAACCCGTACAGCGCCCGGGTACGCTACATCGTGCTGGACGGTTCGCCGCTAGGCCAGTGGACTGCCCAGCGGCGCCGGGTAAATGACGATTTTCAGAGCCTGTTTGGCAAAGAGAGTCCCACCACGCCGCCCGTGACCACGGTGGCGGTGGGCGCAGACAGCGACAACACCGGGGGACGCAGCGTGGCCTACCTGAGCCAGTTGCGCTGGTTGCCCTGAGGGGCCAGGTTCGGGCCAACAGCGGGCAAGCGCCGTCCTGACCCTATGGTGACTTGGGTACCTTCGGAGCTCAGGCTGCGTTCACCTGGTTTCGCCCCTGGGTCTTGCTCAGGTAGAGCGCGCGGTCAGCGCGGGCCAGAGCAGACCCTAGGGTGTCGCCCGTCACCAACTGCGTGACCCCAAAGGACATGGTGCAATGAACGTCAGATGCGGCAAGACTGACCGAGTTGGCCTCAATGGCACGCCGGATGCGCTCGGTCACCACCAAGGCTTGAGCCAGGTCGGTGTCATGCATCAAAAACACAAACTCCTCACCGCCCCAGCGAGCCAGGGCGTCCACCTCGCGCAACTCACGCTTCAATAATTGCCCGATGGCCACCAGCACCCTGTCACCCCCCTCGTGACCCGCTGTGTCGTTGATGCGCTTGAAAAAATCAATGTCGGTAATGACCAGTGAGCTGATGACACCACTGCGCTCAAAACGGGCGATGTGCGCTTGGGCATCCGATTCAAATTGCCTGCGGTTGTTCAGCCTGGTCAGCGAATCCACCGTGGCCAGGACTTTGAGATGCTTTTCGGCTTGGGTGATTTTTTGGCGGTAATAACTGGCCAGCACAGAAAACATCACCACAAAGATGCAGATGTTGAGCCATTTCAAGGTCAACAAAGCAGCTTGGGGAATCGCTGCCAGCGGGCCCCACACCTGTGACGCCATGTCGACAGCGGCCAGAAACGCCAGCAAGGCCACCACGAACCATTGCAACTGACGACGCGACGCGGTCATGGCCACGGAGGGAATAAACATCAGTAGCAGGTAGTGAAACCCGCTCTCCCAACCCGGCATCAGGGTGCCGATGGCGGCGTGGGGAAAAGCCTCCAGCCAGATCAGCATGGCCGCCAGATGCAGGCGGCGACCCTTCACTAGCGCATAGGCCCACAGATACAGGGCAACGCTGAACACATTGATCCAGGCCAGGATGGGTGAGTCCAGTGCCAGAAAGAACAGAAAGTAAACGCCGTCAACACCCGCCGCCAGCAGTGCAACGCGTCCGATGAAAGCAGCAATCACGTCTTGCTTGTCGGCGTCGCGCCGTGGCTGTTGGGCTTTTGATTTGTCCATTTTTTGGCATTCAGGTGAACGAGCTTAACCGCAAGCTGCAAGCAGACGTGCAGCTATGTTCGCCGCCGCACAGACGCTTGAGGAACAGACGGCGACAGTCAGGGCCTGTGCACCAGATTCGCTTGAGATCAGTGGTGCCGGCGTGGTGATTGGCAACACGCCCCAACCCTTATAAGGACGACTCGATGAAGACCCTATTCAAAAATACCCTCGCGCTGGCTGTCGTGACTGTGGCGGCACAAGCCGCCGCCGAAGTCACTTTTTACGAACAAGAAGGCTTTCAGGGCCAGACCTTCACGGCCCAGCAGCAAAGCGACAACCTTCAGCGCGTCGGTTTCAACGACCTCGCGTCGTCGGCGGTGGTCGTGGGCCAGCGCTGGGAGGTGTGTGACGACGTGCGCTTTCGCGGCCGCTGCATGGTGTTGCGCCCGGGCCAATACCCGTCGCTGTCGGCCATGGGCTTGGACAACCGCGTCTCCTCGGTACGATCCATTGCCAACAATGCCCGCGTTGATGACCGGCGCTATGCACCCCTGCCGGTGGTAGCCCAGGTCACGTTCTATGAAAACGAGGACTTTGGTGGGCGCTCGTTCACCACCAACAAGGTGGTGAACAACTTCCAGCGCAGCGGTTTCAACGACCGCGCCTCCTCGGTGGTGGTGGTGGGTGATGCACGCTGGGAGGTGTGCGAAGACGCCCGCTTCAACGGCCGCTGTGCCGTGCTGCGTGCCGGTCAGTACCCATCGCTTTCCGCCATGGGCTTGAACAACCGCATTTCATCGGTACAAATGGCCAACCCCAACGTCCGCGCCGAGGACCAGCGCTACCCCAACGCGCCCGTTGGAGCTGCTGACTTCCGCCGCCGCAACGATGAGCGCCTGTTTGAAGCCAACGTCACCTCGGTACGGGCGGTTGTAGGCCCACCCGAGCAGCGCTGCTGGGTTGAGCGGGGCCAGGTGAGCCAGGGCCAGAGCAACTCCAACGTGCCAGGCGCCATTGTGGGCGCACTCATTGGCGGTATTTTGGGCCACCAAGTGGGTGGCGGCAGCGGCAAGGACATTGCCACAGCCGGTGGTGTGGTCACCGGCGCTGTGGTGGGCTCCCGCATGGGCGGCAACAACCAGCCCCAAACCCAGGATGTACAACGTTGCGAAAACGTCCCCAGCCAGGCGCAACCCCAGTTCTGGGACGTCACCTATGAATTCCGGGGCCAAGAGCACCGCGTGCAAATGACATCGCCCCCAGGCCAGACGGTCACGGTGAATGGTCAGGGCGAGCCTCGTCGTTAAACCTGCACACTGACCCAGCTACCCCCCCGAAGGCCACCCGCAACACACGTTGCGTGTGGCCTTCTCGCTATGATTAATTCATGAAAAAATCAAAAGACACTTCCAAGACCGAGTCAGACAAACTCAGCAAGTCGGACTACTACGACAAGTTGGCACCGCTGCAGCTAGAGCTCAACGATGTCGCGCGCTGGCTGCTGCACACCGGCAAGCGTCTGGTGGTGCTGATTGAGGGCCGTGACACGGCGGGCAAGGGCGGCGTGATCACAGCGATCAGCGAAACCCTCAACCCGCGCCTGTGCCGCACCGTCGCACTGGGCAAGCCCAGTGAACGCGAGCAGACACAGTGGTACTTCCAACGCTACGTGCCACACCTCCCGTCGGCCGGTGAGATTGTGCTGCTGGACCGCAGTTGGTACAACCGCGCCGGGGTCGAGCGGGTCATGGGGTTTTGCTCTGAAGAGCAAACCAAATCCTTCCTGAAGCAGGCACCTGTGTTTGAGCAAATGCTGGTGGACGATGGCATTTTGCTGTTCAAGTACTGGCTCACCGTAAACCAGGTCAAACAGGAAGAACGCTTTGCCGAGCGCCTGAGCGACCCGCTCAAACGCTGGAAGCTCAGCCCGATCGACCTTCAGGCGCGGGAAAAGTACGCCGAGTACGGCAAAGCCCGGGATGCGATGCTCAAGGCCACCCACACCAAAACCGCTCCCTGGGCATTGGTGGATTTCAACGACCAGCGCCAGGGCCGGCTCACCCTCATACGGCACTTGCTCGACCAAATCCCCGACCGCCGTGTACCGGAGGACCTGATCAAGTTCGGGCCTCTGGGTCACGACCCGCTGGTCGAAAAATTTGGCACATCCTTGAAACCACTCAAATCAAGTTACTGACGGCCAAAAAAAAAGGCACCCTCGGGTGCCTTTTTTGATGCCACCCGAAGGCTGCTGTCTATCAAACCGCGGCAGTCGCCTTCTTGACGGCTTGAGTTGCCTGGCTTGCAGCCGATGCGAAGTTGGACTGGGCAGCTTCCAGGGCTTTCTTGGTGGAAGCCTGGGCCGTTTCAACCGCGTTTTGACCTGCAGTCAGGGCGCTCTTGAAAGCAGCCACGGCCGATTCGCTACCAACGGGTGCGCTTTTCACCATCTCTTCAACGGCTTTGGTGAAAGCTTTTTGGGCTTTGGCCGAGTTGGCTTCAACCGCAGTGGCGAACTCTTCGCCGCTACCGGTGATGATGCTCTTCAGGTGGTCAGCGTAAGCGGTCGACTTTTCTGCCATGGGCTTCATGAAGTCAGCTTGCAGAGCCATGAATTCCTGGGCGTCTTTGACAGCCATCATGGCCTTGGCGTGAACCAGAGACTCGCTCAGCACGGCCTTGGATGCAGCCATGTTCAATTCAACAAATTTTTCCAGACCAGCAAAAGCCTGACCCGACAGGGCTTCGAGGGCTTGCAGATTGGCTTGGTTGGAAGCAGCGAATTGTTCGATTGGGTTTTTCATGTGATTTTCCTGAAAATAGTGATTCTGGGTGCCTGCTCAAGTCTGGGCAGACTGTTTATGTTGCAGTGCAGCATGGATTCGATTATAGGGAAAACCCGAACAAAAAGGAGAATTTTGCTGCAGTGCAGCAAAAATTAGAGCCAAAAACCTAGTCCGACTTACTCCGCAGGTCGCTCACTTGACATCGAAATGCCCTGACCGACATCACTCTCTTGGCGAGGGGGCACAACGAAGGGGCTGAGCTTCGAGTTTAATCAGGGCATCTCAAATGCAGGCGCAAAGCCCGACGACTTGCCATGATCGCCAGCGAATACCACCAAAAATTCGCTATCGTAATGAAACCTATAAACCCTTTACTTACGCCGGCTAGCGCCTGATTTGATCATGAATATCTTGCTCGACAAGTGCGTAGCTCGTCACCCCGCGGCACGCGACCATGCCCCGCCAGCCTTGCGTGGCCTCAACTTGAGCGTGACCCACGGGGAACACGTGGCCATCATTGGCCCCTCGGGTGCCGGCAAGACCACTCTGTTGCATTTGCTGGCCTGCGCCCTCAAGCCCGATAGCGGCAGTCTGCAGCTGGGCGGACGCAACCCCTGGACCCTCGCGCGCGGGCAGTTGCAGCACCTGCGCGGCCAATTGTTTCTGGCGCCCCAGGTGCCGCCCCTGCCGCCGCGACAACGCACGGTCACGGCCGTGCTCGCCGGGCGCCTGCCTGATGAAAGTCTATGGGCGAGTGTGCGCAGCCTTTTTTACCCAACAGACATGGCGCTCGCCGAGCGCGCGCTTGCGCGTTTTGACATGAGTGACAAGTTGTTTGAGCGAGTCGACCGGCTCTCAGGCGGGGAACGCCAGCGCGTTGGCCTGGCACGCGCCCTGGCTTCGAAGGCCACCCTGTTTTTGGTGGATGAGCCCCTGTCGGCACTGGACCCCACGCGAGGTCAACAAGCCATGGAGTCTCTCACCGGGTCCGCCCGGGAGCGCGGAGCCACCCTTGTGACCACCATGCACCACGTTGAGATGGCCCTGCAACACTTCCCCCGGATCATCGGGCTGCGCGATGGCGAACTGGTCTTTGACCTGCCCTCGGCCAACGTGACGCCCCAGCGCTTGCGCGCTTTGTACGACCAGCACCTGGACGAACTGAGTGCCACCACACCACCGCCATCATCCGAGCCGCTCACAGCCCCGGCGCCGGTGGTCACGCCTTGCCGCTAGCCCGCAACCGGCACCCTCCCCTGAATCCCTCCACTGACAGACCCCCTCCGGCACTGCGTGACCCGGCGTGGCGCGGCCGGGTCCTGTGGGCGACGGCCGCCTCGG
>JAUXQA010000381.1 GCA_030683195.1 Rhodoferax sp.
CGGCCTTTAGGGCCCAGTGTGACTTTGTCCGCGTTGGCCAAAATGTTCACTCCTTCAACCATGCGTGCGCGGGCTTCGCCGCCGAAAACTACGTCTTTTGCTGCCATGATAAATTCCTTAAATTCAAGTTAAATTAACCGATAGCCGGCGCATTCGTTGCCTTACCAGCTATTGATTTGATAGTTATTACTTTTCGACGACGGCAAAGAGGTCGTCTTCTTTCATGACGAGCCATTCGTCGCCAGCCACCTTGACGGTTTGGCCGCTGTATTTGCCGAACAACACGCAGTCGCCGACCTTGACATTCATGGCGAGCAACTCGCCTTTGTCGTTGCGCTTGCCTGGGCCCACAGCCAAGACTTCACCTTGATCAGGCTTTTCAGCAGCACTGTCAGGGATCACGATGCCGGAAGCGGTTTTGGTTTCGTTTTCGACGCGTTTGACAATGACGCGATCTGCGAGAGGACGAAGGTTCATGGTGACTCCTATGGGTTTGAATATGAAGGTTTAAAACAGAAACGCCATCTTGAACAAGCTGGCATTCGGTAACTATAAGAAGCGGTCCCAAAAGACGAACGACTGTTAGCACTCAACTCCTATGAGTGCTAATGATAAGGGCATTTAAGATACTTTCAAGAGCTTGTGGATTAATCAAGCTCAAGAAGGATCTGCCAAACCACGCAGTCAGGCGTCAGTTGGCAGCCCGCTGAGCGGACCGTCCCAGCGTCCAGGCCAGTCCGATGCCGACGGAAGAACCGCTGGAGGCTTGGTGCAGCGGGCTGGCCAGGTTGGCTGCGCCGCTGTAGCTCTCATAACGGGCAAAGCCGAAGATCCGCACGTCAGGTGTGATTTCTTTGGAGGTGCTCAAGCCCACGCGGGTGGCAATCAGGCCCGACTGTGCGTCAAATGCCGGGCGGCTTGCCGTGGCAAATTGTGGTGTCACGCCGTAAAAATAGTTGTTCAGTTTGCGGTCACCCCACACCAGGCTGCCACTGGTGGACAGGCTCCAGCCGCCAGCGATGTTGCGCATTTCGTAAACCAGCTCGGGTTCAAACGCCACCCCTTGGCCATTCACACCGCTGTTGAATTCCAGCACGGCGCGCACCGGCAACTCCAAGCGCAGTTGGGTGCCGGGGCTTGGGCGTGCCAGTGTCCATTTCACACGCGGGCCAAACTCAATCAGGGTGCCCAAATCGGTCATGCCCTGACGGGCATCGGTGTCCTTGGCGTTGGAGGGCAGGGAGCCGGCAAAGCCAATGTCCAACTCCAGGTCGGTGGTGCGAAAAACACGTGCGCCGATGCCGCCACGGTCTGAGCGAAACACCTCGCCGCGGTAAATCAGATAAGGAATGACCAGTGCGCGTGAGGTGCGGCTGTCAGCGCCGGGGTAGGCCGGGGTGGAGGCTGCGCCGCCAAAGACGCCCGCCTCCCACAGGGGAAGTCCACTTTCCTGGGCGTGGGCTGCCATGCTCGCCAAGAATATAGCGGCGCCTGAGATATGGGATATTTTCATGGGTCGTCTTTCGGAAATAGCGGTTTATAACTTGTGAGTATTTTTTCAAACTCGAAAGTATTACATCATGACTCTCTCATGTATGGGGCCACTGTCCAGGGTGAAAGCGCAAGGCCTTGGATCATCAGGCACACTCGACCCCCTCCCTTTCAATCAGAGTTTTCACCCATGATTTACGCCGCGCTCAAAGCCATTCATCTTTTGTCCATCATTGTCTGGATCGGGGGCATGGTGTTTGTTCAGTTCTTCTTGCGGCCCGCCGTGACCAGCCTGGAAGCACCGCAGCGTGTTCGTTTGATGCATGAGGTGTTGGGCCGCTTTTTCAACGCGGTGCTGGTGGCCGCCGCTCTGGTGCTGGGCAGCGGCATCTGGATGATTGGGCGCGTGGCCAAACAAACCGTGCAATCCGGCGGCAATTTCAAGATGCCGATCGAGTGGATGGTGATGTCGGTGCTGGGCGTGGTGATGGTGCTGATTTTTGCGCACATCCGTTTTGCTCTTTATAAGCGGCTCTCCCGGGCGGTGACGGCTGCGGCCTGGCCTGCGGGCGGCGCGGCCCTGGCCAGCATTCGCACCTGGGTGATGGTGAATCTTGCGATTGGCGTGGTGATTGTGGTGATCACGCAGGTGGGCCTCGCCAGCTGAGTCGCCGCTTATGAATCCAGACGCAAAACAAATTTGGAAGGCCCCGCGCTGGGCGTTGGCGGTGCTGCTGGCGGTGTTGGGCATGCTCGGCCCATTCTCGATTGACACCTATCTTCCCGCGTTTTCTGGCATTGCCAGGTCACTGGGGGCCACACCGGTAGAGATGCAGCAGACCCTGTCGGCTTACCTGTTCGGGTTTGCCTTCATGAGTTTGTTCCACGGCGCTCTGTCTGACAGCGTGGGCCGCCGACCTGTGGTGTTGTGGGGGCTGGCTGCTTTTACGGTGGCATCGGCCGGGTGCGCGCTTTCGCAGAGCATTGGCCAACTGGTGTTTTTCCGGGCCATGCAGGGCCTGAGCACCGGGGCCGGTATTGTGGTGGCACGGGCTGTGGTGCGGGACATGTTTCCGCCTGCCCAGGCGCAAAAGGTCATGAGCCAGATCACGATCTATTTCGGCGTGGCGCCGGCGATCGCGCCCATCATTGGTGGCTGGCTGTTTGTGCACATGGACTGGCACAGCATCTTCTGGTTTTTGACCGCCGTGGGTGTGGCGCTGTGGTTTGCCAATTTCAAGCTATTGCCCGAGACCTTGCATGTGTCACACCGTCAACCGCTCAAAGTCAGCAACCTGATGCAGGGCTACTGGCAGCTGGGCATGGACCCCCGATTTTTGTTGCTGGCGTTGGCCAGCGGCATTCCCTTCAACGGCATGTTCTTGTATGTGTTGTCGGCCCCGGTGTTTTTGGGCGAACACATGGCCTTGGCCCCGACACAATTTTTCTGGTTTTTTGTGCTCACCATCAGCGGCATCATGGCCGGGGCCTGGGTGAGTGGCCGGATGGCGGGCAAGCTGCCGCCCAAGCAACAAATCAAATACGGGTTTTTGATCATGTTGCTGATAGCCGTGATCAACCTGGTGGCCAATCTGCTGTTCAAGGCGCATGCGTCCTGGGCGCTGTTCCCGATTTCCATATTCGCGTTTGGCTGGGCCATGATGGTGCCGGTGATCACTCTGTTGGTGTTGGACCTGCACCCGGATCGACGGGGCATGGCGTCTTCTCTGCAGTCGTTCGTCGGAGCCTCGGCCAATGGCGTGGTGGCCGGTGTGATTGCGCCGCTGGTCATGCATTCCACAGTCGCGTTGGCGGCTTCATCGCTGGCCATGATGTGCGTAGGCTTGGTGGCCTGGGTCTTCATGCACCGGCGCTGGCCAGACATTGGCCGCAGCGTGGCGCACCCGGACCACTGAAACGCCAGCGGTCACGCAGGCCTCGCGGACGGCTTGACGTGTTTTAGCGGCTTGGCGCGCCTTGCAGAACCAGATCAATGCGCCGTTGCAGTCGCATCACGGCGTCATGATCACCCGCCGCATTGGCCCGCTTGAGCTGAACTCCGAGCCATGCCAGCAGGGGGCGGCGCCAGCCCTGGCTGGACGCGGTCTCGGTGGCTTCCGCGATGTCGGCGGGCGACAAGGCATTTTTCTGCAATAAAACGCCAGCGGCGACCAAGCGTGCCAACGGGTCTTGCACCGTACTCAACACGCCTGTTGCGGTAATCGTGCTGCTTGCAGAGGTGCTTTGTGCGGTGCCGGGACTGGCCGCAACTTTCAAAACCAGCGCCCGGTGCTGCTCTGGGAGCAGGGCAGCGTCCAGCCCTGCCCATTGGCCAGTCAAAAATGAGGCATAGGCCCGCTCTTGGGGCCCGGCGTCTTGTGCCAGCGGCTCATAAGCCGCGCAGTGGTCCAACTCCAGACTGGCAACCCGCACCGCACAGC
>JAUXQA010000386.1 GCA_030683195.1 Rhodoferax sp.
GGCCTGAAGCGGGCCCGCAGCACCGCCCGCGTCGCAGAGCTTGCCGAGCAGATCAGCGTCACCCAGCTTGAAGGCAGCACCGGCATCGCCCACACCCGCTGGGCCACCCATGGCGCGCCGGTGGTACACAACGCGCATCCCCACTTCAGCCACGGCACGGGCCTGGACGCCGCCAGCCGGCCGGGTCGCATCGCCCTGGTGCACAACGGCATCATTGAAAACCACGACGACCTGCGCGCCGCCCTGCAAGCCAAGGGCTATGTGTTTTTGAGCCAAACCGACACCGAAGTGATCGCCCACCTGATCGACAGCCTTTACAACGGTGACCTGTTTGACGCTGTCAAGGCGGCGCTGCCGCAGTTGCATGGGGCCTATGCCATTGCCGTGTTTTGCAAAGACGAGCCGCACCGCCTGATTGGTGCGCGCGCGGGTTCGCCCCTGATTTTGGGTGTGGGTACAGATGGTCAAGAGCACTTTCTGGCCAGCGACGCCATGGCCCTGGCCGGCGTGACCGACCAGATTGTTTATCTGGACGAAGGCGACCTGGTGGACATTCAATTGGGCAAATATTGGCTTTTTGACAAAAGCGGCAAGCCGGTGGCCCCAGCGCAGCGCCCGGTCAAGACGGTGCAGGCCCACAGTGGTGCAGCCGAGCTGGGCCCGTACCGCCACTACATGCAAAAAGAGATTTTTGAGCAGCCCCGAGCCATTGCCGACACGCTTGAAGGCGTGGACGGCATCGTGCCGGAGCTGTTTGATGGCGCCTCTTCCAGCGCAGCCCGTGTGTTCAAAGACATCGACTCGGTGTTGATTCTGGCTTGCGGCACCAGCTACTACAGCGGTTGCACTGCCAAATACTGGCTGGAGAGCATCGCCAAAATCCCCACGCAAGTGGAGGTGGCCAGCGAATACCGCTACCGCGAATCGGTGCCCAACCCCCGCACGCTGGTCGTCACCATCACCCAGTCGGGTGAAACGGCCGACACCCTGGCTGCCCTGCGCCACGCCCAAAGCCTGGGCATGACGCACACGTTGACCATTTGCAACGTGGCCACCAGCGCCATGGTGCGCGAGTGCGAGCTGGCCTACATCACCCGCGCCGGCATCGAGATTGGCGTGGCCTCCACCAAGGCGTTTACGGCGCAACTGGCGGGCTTGTTCCTGCTGACGCTGGCGCTGGCCCAGTCCAAAGGCCGCTTGAGCGAGGCAGAAGAGGCCCGCCACCTCAAAGCCATGCGGCATTTACCCGCCGCCCTGCAAGCCGTGCTGGCGCTTGAGCCCCAGGTGATTGCCTGGGCCGAAGACTTCGCCAAGATGGATAACGCGCTGTTTCTGGGCCGCGGCTTGCACTACCCGATTGCGCTGGAGGGCGCCCTCAAACTCAAGGAAATCAGTTACATCCACGCCGAGGCCTACCCCGCAGGCGAACTCAAGCACGGCCCGCTGGCCCTGGTGACCAGCGCCATGCCGGTGGTCACCGTGGCGCCCAATGACACGCTGCTGGAAAAGCTCAAGAGCAATATGCACGAGGTGCGCGCCCGGGGTGGCGTGCTCTATGTGCTGGCCGATGCC
>JAUXQA010000391.1 GCA_030683195.1 Rhodoferax sp.
GCGGCAGACAATACGGTGCGACGCGAGCGCGATGCCAGCGCTCGCATGCTCACTCGACTTCTGCCATTGGAGCGCGACGCGACCGATCAATATTTGCTCACCGAGCGCGCCCGCTCCGACGACGCACTCGCCACGCGGGACGATTTCCTCGGGATGGTTTCTCACGATCTGCGCGATCTCCTGAACGGAATCGTGATGAGTTCTCAGTTCCTGGCGCAAAAACTTGAGGCACACAGCGACCGCGAGAAGTTGTTGTTGGAAACCACGCGAATCGAGCGCTACGGCGCGCGCATGAATCGACTGATTGGCGATCTGGTTGACGTTGCCAGCATCGATGCAGGCAAACTCGCCATGCAAAAGGTTGAGGACGACGTCTCCTTGTTGGTGGTTGAGGCTGTTGAGGCGCTCCAGATCACGGCATCGGCCAAGGGCGTGTCCCTCGCAGTGCAGGGTAGCCAAGAAGCTTGCCTGGCGGAGTTTGACCACGATCGACTATTGCAAGTGCTCGCCAACCTGATCTCCAATTCAATCAAGTTCACTCCCAAGGGGGGCAGCATCCGCGTGCATTGGGCTCGGGCTGGTGGCTTGCTTGAGTTTTGCGTGGACGACACCGGTGAGGGCATCCCCCCAGCGATGTTGGAGGCCGTATTTGAGCGCTTCTGGCAGGTCGGAAAGAACGACCGGCGTGGATTGGGCTTGGGCCTGTACATCTCCCGCTGCATTGTCGAAGCTCATGGCGGCAATATCAGGGCGGAAAGCAGCCCGGGTCATGGTACTCGCATGTACTTCACTCTACCTGTCATCGACATACCCAGTTCATGAGGCCCGTTGCTGATTGTCGCTAATCGGTCCGGCATTCACCCAACTCATGTCCACTGACACTTTTGCCGGATAAGGCGCTCTGCATTTTTTTGGTGCGGGGCGGCTATGGTGCTTGAAACGAAGCGTCAAGCGCATCTCTAGGGCGCAGTATGGTCATGTTATCACCATCCACATGGATGGTGATAACATGACCCTTATGCCAAAACACAGCAAGACATCCCTGACTACCAGCCCCAAGCCAGTTGACGAAAAGATCACCATCAACCTGGGCTGTGTTGACCTTGGCCAAATCGACCTGCTGGTGCAGGAGGGCCTCTATTCAAACCGGACCGATCTGATCCGAACCGCCATCCGTAACCAGCTGACCACCCACATTGAGGTGGTGCGTCAGGTGGTCTCACGCAAGACGCTGGTGCTTGGTATCCAGCACTACTCCCTGGCTGACCTGCTGGCCTTGCAGGCGGCGGGCGAACGGTTGCAGATCCGCGTACTGGGCCTGGCCTCAATCGCCCCCGATGTGAGCCCTGCGCTTGCCCTTGCCACGATCGAATCCATCACAGTGCTGGGTGCTCTGCACGCCAGCCCCGCCGTTAAAGCCGCTCTGATCCCGCGCATCTCTTGACCCTTGTCAGTCACCGAACCGAAAGTACCCATGAAACTCGACTTCCAGCAATTGATGCTCGATGCCACCCGGCTAACCCGCTCGGGTGATTTGCAAGCTGCCACCGCCGCCATACAGGCTGCTTTGGCTGGCGTCGCGCCAGCGGCAGGCGAAACCAATGTGTTTGACGTCATTGACGTTGTGGCGCGCGAACTACCAGAGACTACGCCGCGCTCACCTTCATCGCGCCACGTCGATCAGAAGCCCGGCCCAGAGCGCTTTATTGCCGGCAGCCATCGTGCTGCGGGCGATCAGCGCGACTTCAAGCTCTACATTCCGCCGGGCGCAGGCGAACGCCGCCTGCCGCTGGTGGTGATGCTGCACGGCTGCACGCAGAGTCCGGACGACTTCGCTGCGGGTACGGAGATGAATGCCATAGCCAACTCGCAAGGCTTCTATGTTTTGTACCCGGCACAGTCGCAGCGGGCCAACCCACAGCGCTGTTGGAGCTGGTTTAAACACAGTCACCAGGCCCGAGGGCGCGGAGAGCCGGCTCTGCTGGCGGACATGACGCGCGAGGTCATGGCCGCCTACGCGGTCAACCCCGACCAGGTGTATGTTGCCGGCCTGTCTGCGGGCGGTGCTATGGCCGCCATCCTGGGTGATGCCTACCCTGACCTGTACGCTGCAGTAGGCGTGCACTCCGGGCTGGCCACTGGCATCGCCAAGGATTTACCCTCAGCATTGGGTGCCATGCAAAGCGGTGCCAGCCCGATTCGCACCAGCCCTAGCGGGGTAGCCACCATTGTTTTCCATGGTGACGCCGACGCCACGGTGCATCCGGGTAACGGCGCGAAGGTCATTTCCGCCAGCGTTGGCATGACGGCGCGGGTTGAGGTCGAACAGCTTAAAACACCCGGAGGCCGGGCAAGCACACGCAGTGTGCACCGCGCCTCAGATGGTGCCGTGGTAGCCGAACATTGGCTGGTGCACGGTGCATCGCATGCATGGTCAGGCGGCAGCGCCAAAGGCAGCTACACCGACGCGCGCGGGCCAGACGCCAGCGCCGAGATGATCCGGTTCTTCCTGGAACATCCGCGTCGGATTCGCCATTAATGAAACGGTAAAAGCACTCTCCTGACTGTCGTAGCGCTGGATCAAGCTCTCCTTGGCCATGATCCAGGTCATTCAGCGGGTTCGAGCTTCGGGCTAAACGGCCAACGCCAGCCAATGCGCAGGCGCTGTCATTCAGGTCTGCCTGTCTTTGCGCAGATAGTGCGCCAGCAGCAGCCAGGCCATGGCCCAAGCGGCGCCAAAGGCCCAGCCGCCCAGAACGTCGGTGGCCCAGTGCACGCCCAGCAGGACGCGGCTGATACCCACCAACAGCGCCAGCAGCGCGGCCGTTGCCAGGATGTAGAGGCGCTCGGTCACCCGGCTGCGGGTGGTGGCGATCAGCGCGCCCAGGGTCAAAAAAACGATGGCAGACATGCTGGTGTGGCCGCTCGGAAAGCTCGGGCCGGTCGCAGTCAGTTCGGCAAAACCAACGTCAGGACGCAGACGCCCGAAGCCGGCCTTAAGGAATTGCACAAAGACGGCGCCTGTAATTACCGACGAAGCGACCAGCAGGGCCGTGGCCCGGGCCGAGACCAGTGCGAGGTAGCCGACGGTGATCACTGTGAACAGCGTCATGACAGCAGTGCTGCCCAGCGCACTGAAGTCTCGCATGATGGCGGCCAGCCCCGGATAGTCGAACCTCAGCGATTGCGCGCTTAGCAGCAGGTACTGATCAAAACTATGCGTGTCGCCTTCCATGACTTCGGCCCCGCCCACCACAACAGCCAACAATATGAGCACAACGAGCAGCCCGACAAGCAGCGCGTTGAGGAGCGAGGCACCGGCTTCCCGGTGGGCGCGCAGGCGCTGCCTGGTGGCCGGGCCAGTGGTGATGCTCACGCCACCCGGATCAGCTTCTTGTTGACGAATTCCTGGATGCCCGCGCCCGACAGTTCGCGGCCATAGCCGGAATTCTTGACGCCACCAAAAGGCAGTTCAGGCGACGACGAGGCGGGCGAATTGATGAACACCATGCCGGTGTCTATCTGGCGGGCTACCCGCTTGCCGCGATCAATATCCTGCGTGAAAACCGAACCGCCCAGTCCGAACGGCGAGTCGTTGGCCAGTGCCACGGCCGCCGCTTCGTCGGCCACCCGGAAGAACAGCGCGACCGGGCCGAAGAACTCTTCCTTGTAGGCAGGATTGCTTTCACTGATGTCGGTCAGGATCGTTGGCTGCATGAAGGCGCCGGTATGGTCGATCCGTTTGCCGCCCATCACCACGCGGGCGCCGCCGGCGACAGCGCGCTGGACCTGACCCAGCAGGTTGTCCAGGGCTTCGGCGGACGACAACGGCGCCAGCGTGGTTTGCTTCTCGAGCGGATCGCCGGGCGCAAAGTTGGCCATCGCCGCCTGGAACTTCTCCAGGAAGCGGTCGGCCAGCTCTTCAACCACGATGAAGCGCTTGGACGCGGTGCAGGCTTGGCCCGAATTGCCCATGCGGCCGCTAACGGCACTTTTCACGGCCCGCTCCAGGTCAGCGTCTCCGAGCACGATGAAGGCATCGCTACCGCCCAGTTCCATCGTCGTCTTTTTTAGGTTCTGCCCGGCACGTGCTGCAACCACGGCGCCGGCGGCTTCGCTGCCGGTCAGCGCCACGCCGCGGATACGTGGGTCGTCGATGACCTGCGCGACCTGCTCCTTGGAGATAAACAGGTTGGTGTAGGCGCCTGCGGGGGCGCCGGCTTCCGTCATCAGCCGCTCAAAAGCCAGCGCGCATTGCGGCACGCTGGAGGCATGCTTGACCATCACGACGTTGCCAGCCATCAGGTTGGGCGCGGCAAAGCGGGCGATCTGGTAGTAGGGATAGTTCCAAGGCTCGACGCCGAACAGCACGCCGATAGGGGAGCTTTCCACCAGCGCCTCGCCGCGCGCCGTGGCCAGTGTTTCAGGTGCCAGAAAGTGCTCGGCATGTTGGGCGTAGTAGTCCAGAATGGCGGCGCTCAGCGCGACTTCACCCAGGCTTTGTGCAATCAGCTTGCCCATCTCCAGGGTGATCAGCTCGGCCAGTGGCTGGGCCTGCTCACGCATCAGCACGGCGGCGCGCGTCAGAATAGTCGCCCGCTCGGCGTAGGACTTGCCTTTCCAGTCGTTGTTGAAGCATTCAGACGCGCGGTGCAGTGCGGCTTCAAGTTGCGCTGGGTCCATCAGCTCAAAGGTTTGAAGGACTTTTCCGTTGTAGGGGTTGGTGCTTTGGTAGGCCATGGTTTCCTTTTTTGGGTGGATGGAGAAAGGGCCGCGCGGGCGCGCGTCAAATTTCGGGTTGTACGCCTTCAGGCCACGGTGGGCCAGTGGCATTGGCATGCGACTGGGGCTGGTCGCTTTTGAGGGCCTGCAACTGGCTGCCCAACGGTGCTTTGATTTCTGTAAAACCATTGCCTTGAACACATCATGAAGTGGTTCATCAGAACCCGTGCTGAAAACAACCTGAGAGGACAGTGTGGGGCAATTGGGATAACCATGTGCGCCGCCGCCGTAAATTTGCGCGAATCCTTCGATCTGTCGGCTGCGAAGTTCTCGGGTTGCAATACTTGATGCGCTGAGGTGTTGCACCACTCACCAATCCAGCCGTCCCACGGAATCGGTGAGCCCCAATCAGGGTAGAGTCGTGTGGCTCAATGAGTGGTTCTGAATTCATGTCAAATAGAGGCATGAAAACGAATATAAAACCAAACTTCGCAGGCCAACTGTCGATACAGGTGCCTGTGTGCAACGCAATGAACGCGTCGAAGTGCCATTTCTTTTATAGCCAGAATACCTAAAAAATGGAGCAAGCCTACATGGAATCCACTTCCAAGCTACCAGGCGAGGTCGGCGCTGAGCCGTCGATCGTGCCTGCTGCCAGTACCGAACTGTCTCGCGTGCTATTGCACATGCCGGTCGATGTTCGCAGCGTTTCGCTGGTGGTCCTTGCTACGCTTGCAAGTGTATTCATGCTGCGTTGGGCCAGTGCGGTATTCATTCCCGTGATGGTCGGGCTGTTGTTCAGCTACGGCCTGTCGCCAGTGGTGGATTGGTTGGCCCATCGCAGGATTCCCCGCGCTTTGAGCGCGGCCGCCCTGGTTTTGGGCATTGTGTGTGGCGTTGGTGCTACCGTGTATTCACTCAGCGATGATGCTGGCAAGCTGGTCGAGTCTTTACCTATGGCAACGCAAAAGTTGCGCCAATCCATTCGCGCTCTGCAGGGCAAGCAGGACAACACGCTGACAACCATGCAAAAGGCTGCCAGCCAGCTTGAGCAAGCCGCTGAAGAGACGAACCGGGCTGCGCCGGTTGACCGCGGTATTCAGCGGGTGCAAATCGAAAAGCCGAGGTTTGCCATTCGAGACTATTTATGGACCGGCACGATGGGTTTGCTGGCCATGCTGGGCCAGGTCGGGATGGTTGCGCTAATTACATTTTTCCTGATGTCCTCTGGAGACACGTTCAGGCGCAAACTGGTCAAGTTGGCGGGGCCGACGCTAAGCCGCAAGAAAATCACGCTCCAGGCGCTCAATGAGATCCACGACCAGATTCAGCGCTACATGCTGGTACAGCTATTCACCAGCGGTGTGGTCGGAATAGCGACCTGGTTGTGCTTTTGGGCGATCGGTCTGGAGCAAGCGGCCGTCTGGGGCATTGCCGCCGGTGTTCTGAATCTGGTTCCTTATGTTGGTAATGTAATTATCACGGCCGGTTCGGCCATGGTTGGCTTTTTGCAGTTCGGCACATTGGAAATGGCATTTCTGGTAGCCGGCATTTCCCTGGTAATCAACAGTATTGAAGGCTTTCTATTGACGCCATGGTTGACCAGTCGCGCCAGCAAAATGAATCCTGTCGCCATCTTTGTTGGCGTGCTGGCATGGGGGTGGCTCTGGGGTGCGTGGGGCTTGCTGCTGGGAGTCCCCATTCTGATGGTCATCAAAGCCATTTGCGACCGGGTTGAGGACCTCAAGTCTGTTGGTGAGTTCCTCGGTGACTGAAAGGTTTACCCCGTCTTGATAGTCCGGTCCGGCTGGACGTCCGTCACGTTTTGGCACGCAAAGGCGTGTGTGGTGGCCGAGAAGTCCCAGCGTTCTATCAGGCAGCGCCCGGCGGGCGCCGATCCGCCCCAGCGCAGCAAATTGACCGAGTTCGGTGACCCTGCGCGGACCCGGCTTGAAACCGCAGTGCCGGCCTGCACCGCCCACATTGGTCGCTTGAGATCCGCCAGCGCCAACACGTAGGGCAGGTGAATGTGGCCTCCCAGCACCAGGTCAGCGCCAGCCTCGGCCCAACTCTGCAGGGCTTCAGCGCGGCCGCGCAGCAGGTTATGCGCCTCCTCGATACGCTGGACGGCTACCGGCTGGTGCACCATTACCACGCGAAGCTGCCGGGGTCCGGCATCTGCCAGTCGGTCCGCTATCCGCTTTATCTGCGCTGGCGACACCTCGCCGTTTTTGTGCCTGTACCAGCGCGTGGTGTTGACGCCCAACACCAGCAGCTCCGGAGACTCATGCTCAGGTTCAAGGTTGTCTCCGAAGGCTGCACTAAATTGTGCATACGGGTGCAAGATACGCGTGCCGAGATTGAACAGGGGAATGTCGTGGTTGCCCGCGATCGCCAAAAAAGGTATGCCGAGCTGGTCTACAAACGCACGCGCCCGGCGGAACTGCTCGGCGCGGGCACGCTGGGTGATATCTCCTGAGAGCAAGAGGAGGTCAGGCCGGTGATGGTGCGCCAGCGCTGTCAACGCCTGGAGAACCGGCGCTTGTTCAGTGCCAAAGTGGAGGTCTGAGATCTGCAGAAGGATTGTCATATCGTGCCAGCACCCGTGATGTTGGCGATCGACTCAACGTGGGACTTGAGCAGGTACAGGGGCCGGGGTGAGACCTGAAATTCGAGCGGTGCGCGCATCCAGCCAACCTCACCGTCGATTGCTACTTTGACCTGCTGGCGGATCCAGGCTAGGCGGGGTTTGACCACCATATGGCGGAACTTGAAGCTCTCTATTGTGTCGGCCTCACCCAAGGATCCCAAGGAACCGCGCAGGATGAGCCCCAGCATGGCCAGTCGGCCCACTGGGCGCAGCATCACGGCCGCGATGCGGCCTTGATCGAGCGCTGGCGCTTGCGCCAGACCAACCTGCTCCAGTTGCAGTCGGTTGTTGCCCACAAACAGCGTTGGTGTCGCCACGTCCCGGGTCTCGACGCCGCGTTCCACGCGCAGGCGCAGCAGCCGGTGCGGGCTCAGCAAAGTAATCAGGGCGGATCCGAATGCGACAAGCCGACTTCGCCCGAAACGGGCCTTGTAGGCCTCGCGGTCCTGCAGAAGTTCAGGGTACAGGCCCAGGCTGGCGTTGACAAGAAATACACGCTCATTGACCAAGCCTACCTGCACCGGCAGCGGCAACGACTGCAGCAACTCCTTGAGCGCAGTTGCCGGTTCAGTGGACAGACCATGGGTCCGCGCAAAGTAGTTGAAGGTGCCCTGCGCCATCACGCCCAGGGCGCAGCCTTGGGCGTGCGCTGCCTGAGCAACGGCATTGATGGTGCCGTCACCACCGACTGCAACCACAGCGGTGCGCCGCTGCATTGCCGTTAAGGCCGCCTTGCGGGCTATGCCGGGCAGATCCTGTGGTCGGGCAAAAAGCAATTCACCGCTGCGCCCTGCCGCCTTCAGAGCGGTTTCGATGACCTGGCGCGTTGTGGCCGGATCGTTGCGACCCGAGGCCGCATTGATGACAAACACCAGCGCCGAAGCCGGATCAATGGCCGGCACAAGCGGCGGCACTTTGGGGTCGGCAGACAAGGTGGAGAAAGTCTGTGCAATAGGAGGGGTAGGCATGGGTTGACGCGGATCATAAGCGGCTTTCCCGGATCAGCTGCTCACGACCCATGCCCAATCTCGCAATCAAAAGAAGTCTTTTACTGTGGGTCGCGCCAGGGCGCTCAAGCTGGTGAGGTCACATCACGCCTTGGCAATTACACGGGCCGGATACGGCGCAACAGCGTACCAGTACGACACGGCCAGCCGACCCGGCCAAACCAGGCCCCGCCAGCAATCGCTGCAGCAATCATCACGCCGTAGACCACCAGTGCCAGCCCTTGCGCGACAAACACCTGCGCGAGGCCGCCGCCCCAGCGGATGGCCAACCAGCCACCGACGGCCGCGACCACCAGGCGCGCCAGATTGCCCAGGACTGGCCAAAACAAACGCCCTGCACCTTGTGATGCAAAGTACAGCACCAAGCCGAGGCCGAAGAATCCATACAGCGGGCCCACGGTGCGCAGGTAGACGGTGCCCGCTTCAATCATGGCTGGATCGCTGCCAAACAGTGACAGCCAGGCCCGCGGGAAGACGGCGGCCGCCAGCCCAATCGACGCTGTCAGGCCAAAAGCCATGACTGCGCCGATCCAGGTGGCACGCAAGGCGCGCTCATGCTGACCCGCTCCCATGCAGGTACCGACCATGGCCACCAAGGGTGCGCCCAGGCCGAACACCAGCGGCACCAGCAAATACTCCAGCCGTGAAGCCGTGCCGTAACCCGCAATGGCTGCCGTTCCAAACCCACCGGCCAGCGAGGTCGCTACGCCGATGGAAAGATTGGTCGCCACGGTGGAGATCGAGCCCAGCAGGCCAATGCGCAAGATGTCCCGAAACAGCGGCCAGCGCAGCTTCATGTTGTTGAGCGACGGCTTGAGCAAGCTGCGGTCTGACCACAGGTAGGCCGCCAATGCCAGCGTACCGATGAAGTAGTAAAGCAGCAGTGCAATCGCACCCCCCGCAATACCCAGCGCCGGTATCGGGCCCCAACCGAAGATCAGCAAGGGCGACAGCGGCACCAGTGCAATCACACCCACGACCGTTACCTTGGCAGGGACGGTCATATTGCCAGTGCCACGAATGACCGCGGCCAGCGAGTTGAACAGCCAGACCAGTATGGCCCCCGCAAACACCCAGTACGAATAGGTCACAGCGGCTTCCAGCGAGGCGCCACTGCCGCCCATTTGCGCATACAACCAACGCCCGCCGAGCAACAGCGCCACTGAAAAAACCACGCCAAAGCCTAGCGCAATCACCATCGCGTGCAGCACCAGCGCATCGGCGTCGTCGCGCCGTCCAGCGCCCAGGGCACGTGCAATGGACGATGCAATACCGCCGCCCATGGCGCCGGCAGACGTCATTTGCATCAGCATCACAACAGGGAAGACCAGCGCCATGCCGGCCAGCGCATCGGTCCCCAGTTTGCCAACAAAATAAGTCTCGATCAGGCCGACGGCCGCTTGCGCCACCATGACCACGATGTTCGGTGCGGCCAAACGCAGTAGCGTGCGGCCAATCGGCGCTTCGAGAAGCAGGCGGGTCCGGGCATCCATTGTGGAGTTGGTAGGCGTAGGTTTACTCATCATCAGTTCCCGCTTCAGTTGGGAGGGTAGACAGCAGCTCCAGCGAGTCATTGATCAGGGCATGCAGGGCAATCACGCGCTCGCTGCCCAGCAGGGCATTGAGGCTGTCTTGCGCCGCCTTCCATCGGTGCCGCGCTTCTTCACGCTTCACGCGACCCTCGGCCGTGATCTTCACTGTGCGGCTGCGGGCATCGGTGCCTGGCTCAAGGCTGAGCCAGCCGGCATCAATCAGGGGGCGCAGATTGCGCGTGAGCGTGGAGGCACTCAGTTTCAAGCCCCGTGCGAGCTCGCCAGGGCGCAGGGGACCGAGGTTGAGCACGTAGGTCAGCAGCGAGTACTGTGTTGTTTTAAGGCCGGCTTGGGCCATCTC